>CAIRBD010000359.1 GCA_903876745.1 uncultured Gemmatimonadota bacterium | reverse complement strand
GGGTCGGGATATCCCCAGGGACTCGCGGGCGAACAGATCTCCCTCGGCGGCCGCATCCTGCACGCCGTGGACTCCTTCGACGCGGTCACGTCGAAGCGCGCGTATCGCGAACCAATGACGGCGCCGGAAGCAATCGACTACTTTGCCACGCTGTCGGGTTCGCGGTTCGATCCGGCGGTCTTCGAAGCGATGCGGCCGCTCGTCCTGCGGCGCAAATCGATCGCGTTCATCGACGACCTGCCGTAGTCGCGCGGACCCAGCGAAACACCTTTCACCGCCGTACCGTTCGTGTCACCCGCTTGACAGGGCGCGACAAGCAGGGTATTCAGCGGTGGTTGGCGGCCTAGTTCACTGACAGGAGGCAGCAATGGCGCGCGGGAGTGATAGCAGCGAACGCATCTACGGCGGAGACGACGACGAGGAGGTCGGCGGCTTCAGCGGCGGTAGCGTTCCGTACGACGACGAAGAAGATGAGGACGGCGGCTGGGCGATCAACAAGGACCAGAGCGATTCGCTCTGGGACAGCGCCGAGGAATCTGACGACGATGACGAAGAGCCTACGGAAGTCGTCGCCGAGGCCGGTGAAGGTGCCGAGGAAGAGGACCCCGACCTGTTCGACGGCGGTCTGGGTACTCCGCGTCGCCGCGGACGCCGCCCCGCCGAGAAACCCAAGGCTGCCGACACGGCAGAGTTCCCCGTGCCTGCCGCCGCCGTAGCTGCCCTTGTCGTGACCGCTGTCGCCGCCAAGACGAAACCGGCGGCAAAGGCTGCGCCTGCGGCAAAGGCTGCGCCTGCGGCAAAGGCCGCGCCTGCGGCAAAGGCCGCGCCCAAGGCGAAGGCCGCGCCTGCGGCAAAGGCCGCGCCCAAGGCGAAGGCCGCGCCTGCGGCGAAGGCCGCGCCTGCGGCAAAGGCCGCGCCCAAGGCGAAGGCGAAACCCACGGCCAAAACCAAGCCGGCCCCGAAGGCGAAGCCTGCCGCCAAGGCGAAGCCGGCTCCCAAGAAGGGCAAAGCCAAGCCGGCCGTGAAGGCGAAGGCAAAGGCCGCGAAGACGAAGAAACCGGCGAAGAAACCGGCGAAGGCTGCACCTAAGAAGGCCGTCAAGAAGGCCGTCAAGAAGGCCGTCAAGAAAGCCGTCAAGAAAGCCGTCAAGAAAGCCGCGCCGAAGCACGCAGCAAAGGCGAAGAAGCCGGCTCCGAAGAAGGTTGCCAAGGCGAAGCCCAAGGCCGCACCCAAGAAGACCGCCAAGAAACCGGCGCAGAAGAAGTAACACGACGCGGCGTGATGGCCGCGATGCCGGCGGCGGGGCGCAGCGAACGCGCTCCGCCGCCGTGTCGTATCCGGTTCCTCGAAGTTTCCCTCCGCGAGCGTTATTCTACTTTCATGGCTGAGTCCCCCGTCGCCCTGCTGCGCGCACACGCGCGCCATGCTCCGTGGAATGCCCGAGGTCTCGCGGCGCATGCGACGGCCTTGGTCGACGCGGCCGGTATGCGCCCGACCAACGCGTCGGCGCGCGCCACGCTCAGTGCGCGCGCCGTGCGGTTCTATGTGGCCAACGGTCTGCTCGATCACCCCGAAGGCAAGGGCACGGCGGCGACGTACCACTATCGCCATCTGCTGCAGTTGCTCGCCATCAAGGTGCGGCAGCGCGAAGGGCAGACGCTCGATGCGATCCGCACGGAGATGGCAGGCGTCACCGGCGACTTTCTCGAGAAGCGTGTCGCGCTGGCGCTCGCGCCGGCACTTGGCGCCGGCGCCGATGTCGCCGCGCGGCACGATGACGATGCGCCCGTCACGTGGCGCCGCGTGATCGTCGCCGACGGCATCGAACTCCACGTGCGCGACGATTCGCCGGCATCGCGTGATGATGCGGTCGTCGCGATGCGTGAGGCGGTGCGGGCCGCGTTGGGTCGAGAGGACGTGCGGTGATGACCGCCGCACCGACGCCGCGCTTCGATGGCAGACTCGCCGTCGTGACCGGCGTCGGCCGCGCCGGCCAGGCCGGTGATGCGGTCGCCCGCCGGTTCGGTGAACTCGGCGCACGGGTCGCGATCCTCGCGCGCCGATCCGGCGACGCGGCCGCGCGCGCCGACGAGCTGCGGCGCGACGGCATCGATGCCACGGCGCACGCGTGCGATCTCACCGATGCCAACGCCATCGCCGGCGTCGCGGGCGAGATCGCGGCGCAGAATGGCGGGCACGTGGATGCGCTGGCGAACATCGCCGGCGGGTTCCTCGCCGGCGGCACCGTGGCCGACGGCGATCCGGACGCGTGGCAACAGCTCTTCACGATCAACGTGGCGTCGGCGTACGGCGCAACGCGCGCCTTCCTGCCATTCGTGCGCGCCGCGCGCGGCGCCATCGTGTTCGTCGCGTCGGCGGCGGTGCTCCCGGGCGGCACGGTCGCGGGCATCGGCGCGTATGCGGCGTCCAAGTCGGCCGTGATCGCCCTCATGCGTGCCGTCGCACAGGAGGAACGGCCGCAGCATGTGCGCGCCAACGCACTCGCCCCCACCGCGATCCGCACGGCGGCGAACCACGAGACGATGGGCGACGCGTTCCCGTACGTCGAACGCGAGGCGTTCGCCGACATGGTCGCGTTCCTCTGTTCCCCGGCGGCCGTGAACGTGAGCGGTCAGGTGATCGAACTCGCGTGACGCCCGCCCGACGACGCCCCCCCACGGCGCGCACCGTCGTCCTCGATCGTTCGCTCGAAGCGCTTCCGCTCTTCCGCCTGAGCGACTCCGCCGACGATTCGGCCATCACCCTCGGGACCGCGTCGCCGGCGCTCTGGCGCGTGCTGCCGGCGCCCGGCGAGCGGCTGCCGGGGACCTTCGATCAGGACGTGTACGTCGAGATCCTCCGGCGCTACCACGAGGCGGGTTCGCCCGCCGACGGGGCCGTGAGCTTCACCCTCCACGCGTTCCTTCGGTCGATGGGGCGGCGCGTCGACGGGCGCACATACGAGTTGCTGCGCGCCGCGCTCACACGCCTGCACCGTACCCTGCTCGAGAGCGCCGGAGGGTATCACGACGCCGTGGCGGGTGCGGCGTTCACCGGTCAGCTGACGGTCCTCTCTGCGGTGCAGATCGACCGGCGCCGCGTGACGGACCGTGATCAACTCGCCCTCTTCAACACGCTCACGAACAACGAGCCCGGCGATGCGCGCGTGGTCATCGCCCCGGCGGTGAGGGCCAACATCGGCGCCGGGTACACCACGATGCTGTCGGCCCCACGCTACTTCGCCCTCTCCAGCCCGGTGGCCCGCCGGCTCTACCGGCTGCTCGAGGCGATCCGCGCCACGGAAGGGATCACGTGGCGCGTGGAACTCGACCGACTCGCACAGCTGCTCCCCCTGATCCAGCGCTTCCCGTCGCACCTGCAGCGCGTGTTGCAGCCGGCCCACGAGATGCTGCTGGCCGCCGGCCACCTGCGCGAAGCGGCGCTCGAGCAGGATGGGCGGACCCGGTTCGTTCGCTACGAGCTCGGCGCGCGGGCGATCTAGCACCGTAGGGCGTTGTCAGATAGAAGGTTACGGCCTTCGTACGACATCCGCACACACACACTAGAGCCGGAACGTTCCTTTACATCCGGCGTAGAGACAGGGTATTCTCCTCCTCCCTCTCATTAGTGGCTCGGTAATTCGAATGATGTCCCGCTCCCGCAAGCTCGCGCTGCTCGGTCTCATCGGTGCTCCGCTGGTGTTCGGTGCGTTCGCCATCCAGGAACGCGCCGCACAGCAGGGCGAGCGCCTGTTCAGCCAGGTCCTCTCCATCGTGAACGACAAGTTCGTCGATTCGGTGGATGTCGGGACGCTGTACGAGAAGGCCGCACGCGGGCTCGTCGCCGAGTTGAAGGATCCCTACGCCGACCTGTACTCGCCCAAGCAGCTCGAGGCATTCAACCAGAACACCGGCGGGTTCTACGCCGGCGTCGGCATGTCCATTGAGAAGCAGGACGACCAGATCATCGTCGCCAAGGTCTTTCCGCACACGCCGGCCGACGAGGCGGGCATCCGTATCGGCGACCACATCATCGCCGTCGATTCGCAGAGCACGCGCGGCTGGAAGATCGACCAGGTCTCGAGCAAGCTGAAGGGCACCCCGGGCACGAAGGTGAATGCGCGCTTCTCGCGTCCCGGCGCCAGCGAGACGTTCGGCGTGCAGTTCACGCGCCGCGTGGTGCACATCCCGGCGGTCCCGTACGCCATGATGATCGAGAACAAGACGGCGTACGTGCCGGTCACGCAATTCAACGAGACGGTCTCGGAAGAAGTCGCGCAGAACCTGCAGCGGCTCGTGAAGGAAGGCGCCAAGTCCATCGTGCTCGACCTGCGCGGCAACCCGGGCGGGTATCTCGAGCAGGCGATCGTGATGAGCAATCTCTTCCTGCCCAAGGGCAAGGAGATCCTCAGCGTGCGCGGTCGCGGCCAGCCCGACGAGACCCACGTGACGGAAACGGACGCGCTCGTCCCGAACCTGCCGATCGTCATCCTCACCGACGGCTACACGGCGTCGGCGTCGGAGATCGTCGCGGGGGCGCTGCAGGATCACGACCGCGCGCTCATCATCGGCACGACGTCGTTCGGCAAGGGACTCGTGCAGTCGATGTACCGGCTTGACGGCGGCTATGCCATGAAGCTCACGACCGCCAAGTGGTACACGCCGAGCGGGCGCTCCATCCAGAAGGACCGCAAGCTGCTCGACGATGGCTCGCTCGTGGAGACGCGCCCCGACTCGCTCGAGACCGACTCCATGCGCCTCGCCCGCCCGAAGTACAAGTCCGACATGGGGCGCGTGGTCTACGGCGGTGGCGCCATCACGCCGGACGTCATCGTCACCTACGACACGATCTCCACCGCCGAGCAGAAGGTGGCGCGGGCCTGGCAGTCGAAGCTGCAGGACACGTATCTCGCGCTGTACGACTACTCGTTCGAGTTGTCTAAGCAGGTCAAGCCGGACTTCACCATCACGCCGGCGATGCGCGAAGAGTTCTATCAGCGGCTCGTGAAGCGTGGCTTGACGGTGGACCGCAAGGACTGGGATGCCGGCATCCGCTACGTGGACCGCGCCCTCGATTCGAAGATCTCGAGCCTCGCCTTCGGCGATTCCACGGCCAAGCGCCGCGACATCGTCGAGGACCGGCAACTCACCAAGGCGCTCGAGTACCTGCGCCGCGGCCCGACGACGAAATCGCTGCTGGCGCTGGTCACGGCGCCGGGTGACTCGCCCAAGAAGCCGAACTAGCAACCCACCACTCTCAATATGCGATTCCGGTTCACGACCCTCGCCGCCGCGCTCGTCGCGCAGGCCTCGCTGAGTGCCCAGACGTCCATCGCCCGCCAGCCCGACGCCGGCGAAGAGCGCCATCTCTCGAACATCCGTCAACTCACGAACGGCGGAACGAACGCCGAGGCCTATTTCTCGAAGGACGGCCAGTGGATCACGTTCCAGGGCACGCCGGAAGCCAACGGCCACGCGTGCGACCTGCAGTACGTGATGAAGACCGACGGCACGGAGCTCAAGCGTGTGTCGCCCCTCGCCGGCAAAACGACGTGCGGCTGGTTCCTCCCCGACGGCAAGCGGCTGTTCTTCGGGTCCACGCACGCGGCCGACGCCGCCTGCCCGCCGGCACCTGACTACTCGAAAGGGTACGTCTGGGGCATCGATCCCTTCGACATCTTCACCGTCAACCGCGACGGCACGGGGCTCAAGCGCCTCACGAACTACGACACGTACACGGCCGAAGGGGTGCTCTCTCCCGACGGCAAGCGCATCGTCTTCACGTCGCTCAAGGGCGGGGATCTCGACATCTACACGATGAACGTCGACGGCACCGACGTGAAACAGCTCACCACCACGCCCGGCTACGACGGCGGCCCGTGGTGGTCGCCCGACGGCAAGCAGATCGTCTACCGCGCCTATCACCCGACCGACCCGGCCGAGTTGAAGGACTATCAGGACCTGCTCAAACAACGCATGATCCGGCCCAACAAGATGGACCTGTGGATCATGAACGCCGACGGCAGCAACAACCACCAGATCACGCACCTCGGCGGCGCGAGCTTCGGCCCCTCGTGGTCGCACGACGGCAAGCGGCTGATGTTCTCGTCGAACTACCGGAACCCCAAGAGCCGCAATTTCGACGTCTTCATGGTGGACCTCGACGGGTCGAACCTCGAGCAGATCACCACGAACACGGAATTCGACGGGTTCCCGATGCTCAGCCCGGACGGCACGAAGTTCATCTGGGCGTCGAACCGCAACGCCGCCAAGGAACACGAGACCAACCTGTTCATCGCCGACTGGAAGCCCTGAGCGGGGCTCTGTCCGATTCAGCCTGACGGCGCGTGCGCGGAAATGGTCCGCGCCGCGCCGTTTTTCGTTGCTCCGGAGTCGGCGGGGCGGTACAATCAGCATGTCCCCTTTCCTCCGGACATCCCATGACGCCCTTCCTGCTCATCGTCGCCGCGCTGGCCATCGCCGTCGCCTCGCGCTCCCTTCGCATCATCGGTCAGGCCGAGGTCATGGTCATCGAGCGCCTCGGCCGCTTCCACCGGGTCGGCCGGTCGGGACTGAACATCCTGATCCCGTTCATCGAACGACCCAAGTCGCTCGATGTGCGCTACATGATCGCCGACGTCGCGGGCAACAAGCGGATCGCCGCCTCCACCACCTCACGCATCGATCTCCGCGAACAGGTGCTCAACTTCCCGAGCCAGCCGGTCATCACGAAGGACAACGTGACGATCGACATCGACGCGGTACTGTACTACCGCGTGGCCGATCCGCAGAAGGCCACGTACGCGGTGCAGAATCTCCCGTACGCGCTCGAGACGCTCACGCGCACGACGCTGCGCAACATCGTCGGCGAGATGGAACTCGACCAATGTCTCGTGAGCCGCGACCAGATCAACAAGCGGATGCGGGAAGTGATCGAGGAGGCGTCGATCGGCTGGGGCGTGGACGTCACGCGCGTGGAGCTCCAGGCGATCGAGCCGCCGCGGGACATCCAGCAGTCGATGGAACTGCAGATGCGCGCCGAGCGTGAACGCCGCGCGGCCGTCACGAACGCCGAAGCGAGCAAGCGGGCCGCGATCCTCGAGTCCGAGGGCGTGCGCGAGTCACAGATCCAGAAGGCGCAGGGCGAGAAGGAAGCGGCCATCCTGCGCGCGCAGGGGCTCGCCGAGGGCCGCCTCGCGATGGCGAACGCGGAGGCCGAAGCGGTGAAACTCATCGCCGCGTCGCTGCCACAGGGCGAGGTGGCGATGTATCTGCTCGGATTGCGTTACATCGACGCGCTGCCGGCGCTCGCGCAGGGCAAGGCCTCGACGATCTTCCTCCCCGCCGAGGCGGCCGGCGTGATGGCGGCGTTCGGGGGACTGCGGCAGATGCTCAACGGTCCCGTGAAAGATCTCCCGTCGCTGGGGGTTCCCGGCGCGGGGCCGCTCGGCAACGTCAAATAGGACGTCGATGCTCAAGATCACACAACAGCGCGCCGAGAAGATCGCGAAGGCGCACGCCTGCGAACACTGCGGGGAGTACAGTTACAAGAAACTCGTCGTGAAGCCGGCCAAGCCGGCGGCGGATGACGAACTCAAGGAGGCCTGGCATGCCGTGAAGACGTGCGGGGTGTGCGGGCTGCAGGCCGAGATGGGGATCGACGACGAAGGCGAAATCATCTACGTGAACTGATGGCCATCCTCGACATACCATCGCTCCGCGAGGGCGACCGCGTGCAGCACGAGCTCATGGTGCGCACGCGTGAAGACAAGCTCACCAAGAATGGCGATCCCTTCGCCGTGCTCTCGCTCGGCAACGCGACCGGTTCCATCAGCGCGAACATCTGGAAGGAACAGCTCCCGCAGCTCGAGGGCGTGAAGTCCGGTTCGATCGTACAGGTGATCGGCGGGGTGGAGGCGTATCAGGGACGCCGGCAGTTGAAGTTGACGTCGGTGCGCATCGTTCCCGGCGCCGCCGCCGATCTCGATGCGTTCCTGCCGCGGATCAGCGGGAGCACCGCCGAGTTGTGGGCCGAGATCGATGCGTGGCGTGGGGCGATCGCGTCGCGGTCGCTGCGCACGGCGGTCGATCTGTTCTTTGCCGACGACGTGTTCCGCGCCGAGTTCGAACGCACGCCCGGTGCGCCGCGCGGGCATCATGCCGTGGTCGGCGGGCTCCTCGAGCACGTGGTGGAAGTGGCCACCATGGCGCGTGCCGCCGCGACGACGATGGGAGGCAACATCGACCTCGTCACCGTGGGGGCGCTGCTGCACGATATCGGCAAGGTGCAGACGTATTCCATAGGCGCCGGCGGCTTCGACTACACGAAGGCCGGATTCCTGCTGCAGCACATCGTGCTCGGCTCGCTGATGCTCGACCGGCGGCTCCGGACGTTGCCGGCGGGGACGTTCACCGAGACGCAGGAACTCGAGCTGCACCATTTCATCCAGTCGCATCACGGGCAGCCGGAGTTTGGCGCCGCAGTGCGTCCGATGACGCTCGAGGCCGAGCTCCTGCACTGGGCGGATCAGATGTCGGCGAACGGAAACAACTTCAACGATGCCGTCGAGGACGCGGAGCTGTTCCCTGGGAGCGAGGAATTCTCCGTGAAGAAGGCGTGGCGACTCGACCGAAAAGTGTGGCGGCGCGCGACGGGGTGGGACTGAGCGCGTGACCGCGGCGGCCCCGATACTGTCGGTCGTCGTGCCGACGCGCAATCGTCCGGAGACGCTCGTTCGATGCCTCGACCGGCTCGCGCCGGGCGCGCAGTCCCTCGACGCGTCGCAGTACGAAGTGATCGTGGCGGACGACGGTGGTGCCGCCGAGACGCGCGCACTGCTCTCCCGGGCGTATCCGTGGGCGCGACATGTGACGGGGCCGCAGCGCGGCCCTGCGTCCAACAGGAACGCCGGCGCCCGCGCGACCACCGGCGAGTGGCTGGTCTTCACCGATGATGACACCCTCCCCGACCGCGACTGGCTCGGCACCATCGCCGCCGCGAGCGACGGCGTCGATGTGGTGGAAGGACGTACGGTCTGCCGTGCGGGACTGCGGTCGCCACGCGAGCATGCGCCGGTGAACGAACGCGGCGGCTACTGGTGGTCGTGCAACATCGCCGTGCGCCGCACGGCGTTCGACGCGCTCGGCGGCTTTGACGAGCGGTTTCGCGTGCCGCACATGGAGGACGTCGATCTGCGAGAGCGCGCACTCGCCGCGAAAGTGCCGTGGCGGTTCGCGCCCGACGCCGTCGTGGATCATCCACCGCGCCGCGAACCGTGGGGCACGGCCTGGGGGCGCGTGCACGCTGCGGAGGTGCTGTTCTCGACCATCCATCATCGCCCGTTCCGCCTCGGCCGCCGGTTGATCGACGTCACGCGCGTGCGCTGGCGCTCGATCATGCGCGCGCCCTTCTCGCGCGACGGAGCGAGCGCCGCCCTCTCGTGGATGGTGGAGCTGGTCGACATCGTGTGGTGCTGGCGCGGCTGGTGGCGCGCCCTGCGATGAGCGCGCCCGGCGGCGAACCGCGCGTCACCGCGGTGCTCTCCACCTTTCGGCCCGACTTCGAGTACCTCCGCGCGGCCATCGAGAGCGTGCTCGCGCAGCGCGTCCCGGCCTGTGTGCTCGTCACCGACAGCGGCGCCGACGATGCCGTGCGCGCATTCGTCTCGGGGTTCGGGAATCGCGTCTCGTATCGCCACAACGGGCGCGTCGTCGAAGCCGCGGAGAACAATCGGCGCGCCGTGGCCGAGGTGCGCACGCCGTATCTCGCCCTGCTCGGCCACGACGACACGTGGGAGCCGGATTTCCTCAGCGAACTCGTGCCGGCGCTCGACGCGAATCCCGACGGCGTCCTCGCATTTTCCGATCATTGGTTCATGGATGCCGCCGGTGACATCGACCACGCGTACACCGATCGGATGAGCGCGCATTGGGGACGTTCATCGCTCCCCGAGGGACGGATCACCGACGTCTTGCCACTGCTCGCGTCGCAGGCCGTGCCGGCCGCGATCTCGGCGCTCATTCGCACCGACGTCGCGCAACGCCATCCGATTCCCGATGCGTGCGGGCCGGCGTACGACCTGTGGCTGCACTACGCGATGGCGACGGAAGGCCGTCCGTACTGGTATTCCCCGAAGCGACTCACACGGTGGCGGTTCCACGCGACGTCGGCCACCACCGCGGGCCGACCCGACTGGTATCGGGGGGCCGCGTATACGTGGGACGCGGTGCTCGCCGAGCCCACATTCGGTGCCATTCACGACGCGGCGCGACGGCGCTCGGCCACGGCGTGGCTCGCGCTCGGCAAGTCGCTGCTGCGCAGCGGGGCACCGCGCGAGCAGATCGTGGATGCCGCCGCGCGATCGCATTCCCACGTGCCGAGTGCGCAGGCCTGGTTGCTTGGAAGGTCGCCGCGGCTGTTCCGCGCGCTGTTCGACATCGCCTCACTCCGCCGACGTGGCAGCGCACCCAACGCCGGTCGCTGACGACTCGCATCCCGACCGATGGCGGATGCTCGGGCTGCTCGCCACGGCCGAGCTGCTCGGGATGTCGCTGTGGTTCAGTGGTAGTGCCGTCGCGCCGATTCTTCAGGCGCGTTGGCAGTTGACCGGGGAGCAGGTCGGTTGGCTCACGACCATGGTGCAGATCGGATTCGTCGTCGGCACGGCGCTGTCTGCGGTGTTCAATCTGGCGGACATCATACCCGCGAATCGCCTCTTCGCAGCGGCGGCGCTCGCCGGCGCGGCGAGCAACGCGTGGCTGGCATTCGCCTCAGGGTTCCCGCCGGCATTGCTCTCTCGATTCGCCGCGGGATTCTTTCTCGCCGGAGTCTATCCGCCCGCGATGAAGATGGCCGCGACGTGGTTTCGCGCGCGACGCGGACTCGCCGTCGGCACGGTCGTTGGGGCACTGACGGTCGGCAAGGCGGGACCGTACCTCGTGCACGCGTTCCCGGGGGCGGGCGTCGCACCCGTGGTGCTCGCGGCATCGGCGAGCGCGGTGCTCGCCGCACTCATCGTCATGCTTGGATATCGCGATGGCCCGTACGAGTTCCCGCAGCGGCCATTCTCGTGGGGGCTGGTGGCGTCCGTGACGTGTGATCGCGAGTGGCGACTGGCGATGGGTGGATATCTCGGGCACATGGCCGAGCTGTATTCGTTTTGGACCTGGATCCCCGCCTTCGTCGCCGCAAGTCTCACGGCGCAGACCGGGACCTCGATCGCCTCGACATCGCCCGAAGCATCGCTCCTTGCCTTCGGCGTCATCGCGGTCGGCGGGCTCGGATGCATCTGGGGTGGCGTGGCATCGGATCGCTTCGGGCGGGAGCGACTCGTGATGTGGGCCATGGCCGCGAGCGGCGCCTGTGCCTTGTTAATCGGGCTGACCTTCGGCCGTAGCCTCTGGCTACTCGTGCCGGTGGCGCTCGCCTGGGGGTTCTTCGTGATCGCCGACTCGGCGCAGTTCAGCGTGCTCGTCACGGAGAGTGTGCCGGCACATGCCGTCGGCACCGCGCTGACGGTCCAGACGTCGCTTGGCTTCCTTCTCACGACGTTCACCATCCAAGCCGTCCCTCCAGTCGTGCGCGCCGTGGGATGGGGACTCGCCTTCCCGATGCTCGCCCTCGGTCCAGCCGTCGGGATATGGAGCATCCGCTCACTCCAGAAGCTCCGTCGCGTAACCCTCTCGCCGCGCAGTACCTGACACACCCGCACGTGCCGCTCACTGGCCCCGCGCTCCACTAGCGCCGATACTTCCCGCATGATCCTGCTCGTGCGCCGCTGCGCGTCCGTGCACGCCGTCGTCCGCATCGCGGCCGCCGGCGCTTTTGCGATGCTCACCGTGCGGCTGCCCGCGCAGCGCGCCGGAGGCGAGTCGCTCGGCGATCGCGTCGTGCATGAGACTTGGTCCCGCGGCATTCCCGGCAACGGCGTGCGCGGCATCATCCAGACGCGCGACGGCTATCTACGACTCGCCACGGATGGTGGACTCGCCTCGTTCGACGGAGTGCGCTTCCGGGTCAAGGATTTCGCCACAAACAGCGCATCGGAAGGGTTTCCCGACAATTACATTCGCGGCCTCGTTGAGACCCGGTCGGGCGACCTCTGGCTCGCCACGGAACACAGCGGTGCCGTCGAGTTCCACGCAGGGCGCTTTCGGGCGTTCACGGTCGCACAGGGACTCCCCGACAACGTGACGAACGTCGTCTACGAAGATCGTAACGGCGGGATCTGGGCGGGCACACGCGACGGCGCGGCGAAACGGAAGGGAGATGGTTTCGAACCGGTCTCCGGCGTCCCTGCTTCCAACGTGTACACGATCACGGAAGATGACAGTGGCGCCGTGTGGATCGGGACCGAGACAGGGCTCCTTCGCGTCCGGAATGGCACGGTCGACCAACCCCTCGTACCGTTCGGCTCCGTCCGTGTGCTCCGCATCCTGCGGGCGCACGATGGCTCGCTCTGGGTCGGAACGGAGCGTGGCCTGGCGCATCTCGTGCGTGCGACCGGCGGCGCATTCCGCGTGGAACGCGTGTTCACTGTCCGGGACGGACTCCGCTCGGCGTACGTCAACAGCATCGCGCAGCAACGCGACGGGGTGATCTGGGTCGGCACGCTGGGAGGAGGTATCGCACGGCTCGAAGCCGACGAACATTTCCGTTCGATGGGAACGAACGAAGGGCTCGCCGACAACAACACGCTCGACGTGTTCGTTGACGGCGAAGACAATCTCTGGGCCGCCACCAGCGATGGATTGACGCGGGTTCGAAAACCCACCATCCGTAACTTCGACGCGCCGGGCCCCTGGTCCACGTCGCTCCTCTGGTCCGCGAATGTGCTCCCCGACGGCACGGCATGGATCGGCTCCGGAAGCGACGGCGCCATCCGTATCAACCGCGACGGGACCGCCAGACACTTCACCACGGCCGACGGATTGCCATCCGACGTCGTCTTCACGAGTCATCGCCGCCGCGACGGATCGGTGTGGGTCGGTACGAAAGCAGGCGTTGCAAGACTCGTCGGGGATCGATTCACCGATCAGACCGCCGCGATGGGCCTACAACAGCCCACCGAAGTGCGCACGATCACCGAAGATTCACGCAACCGACTCTGGATCGGTTCCGCGAGCTCCGTCTCGGTCGAGGGCCCCAACGGACGTGTGGTGATGAAACACCGAGACGGCATGGTGCACGGGCGCATCTACACCATCGCCGAAGACTCGACACACCGCATCTGGGTGGCCGGTAGCGCCCTCTTCGTGATCGACGGCGATTCGATGGTGCCCTTCGCCCCCGCCGTCCGGGATTCGATCACCCACCCGATGACGGTCCACACCGACGGCGACGGCGTATGGGTCGGCGATTACCGCAAAGGCCTCATCTTCATCCGGGGCGATTCACTCCGGTTCTTCCCGACCGAACGCACGGGGCTGTTCTCCAACGTCCTGCAGATCATCGACGACGGGCATGGATCGCTCTGGTTCACGTCCGGCAGTGGCTTGCAGCGCGTGCGGAAAGCCGACCTGATCGCGTATCTCGAGAAACCCGACCACCGGATCCCGAACCGCGTGTTCACCAAGTCCGACGGCATGCGCAGTGATGATTTCGGCAAGGCCGGGAACTCCTCGGGGACGCGCGCTCCCGATGGACGGCTCTGGCTGCCGACCACCGCGGGGCTCGTCGTGCTCGACCCCGCCGCCATCCCCGTCGATTCCACCGAGCCGAAAGCGTATGTGGAGCGCGTGGTCGCGGACGGTGTCGCGATCGCGGCAGACAGCGTCGTCACGATCCCGCGGGGCGCGCACCGCGTCTCCATCGAGTTCACCGCCACCGTACTCGCCACTCCGTCGAGTCTCCGCCTCTGGTACCAGCTCGAAGGCGTCGATTCGACGTGGAAAGAACTGAAATCGGATGATCGTGTCGCCACCTACGAGGACCTGCCTCGTGGACGGCTGACGTTCCGCGTGAAAGCCGAGACCGCCGACGGCGTCGTCACGCGCGTACCCGTGCAAGTGGTCCTCATCAGCACGCCGCCACTCACACGCAGTGCCTGGTTCTGGGTCCTCATCGTCGCGGTGGCGACGACCACGGCCGCCACCTTCTACCGGTTCCGCGTCGGACGCCTGCACGAACACAGCGCCATGCTCCAGCGCCTCGTCGACGACCGCACCGAAGCGCTCGCCACGCGCGAACGACTCGAACACGAACTGCTGCACGCGCAGAAGATGGAGAGCGTGGGCCGACTCGCGGGCGGCATCGCCCACGACCTCAACAACATGCTGACGGCGGTCGTGGGCCACGCGGAGTTGATGGCGTTCGACACCACCCTGACCGACGCGACGCGGGCCGACGTCGCCGAGATCCACCTCGCCGCCAAACGCGCCACGGATCTCACCGCGCAACTCCTCACGTTCGCGCGCAAGCAGAAGGGGCGTCCGCGCCTCCTCAGCATCGGCGAACTCATCCTGCGGGTCGAGAAGCTCGTCGCACGGCTGCTCCCCGAAGAGATCACCTGCGCGACTGAGGCGCTCGAGGGGGAATGGAGCGTGCGCGTCGACCCGGGACAACTCGAACAGGTGGTCGTGAACCTCGCAGTGAATGCGCGCGATGCGATGCCCGCCGGCGGCACGTTGCATATCCGTTCGCGGGCCGTCACCGTGGACGCCGCGTTCTCAGCCAAGCATCCCGATCTCGTGCCCGGCGATTATGTCGTGCTCGAGGTGAAGGACTCCGGTGTCGGGATGGCTCCAGATACGCTGGCCCGTCTGTTCGAGCCCTTCTTCACGACGAAGGCCCTCGGCAAGGGCACGGGACTCGGGCTCGCGGTCTCGTATGGCATCATCACGCAGTACGGCGGCCATATCCTCGTCGATTCCCTGGAAGGCCACGGCACCACATTCTCAGCGTACCTGCCGCGCGATGCCAGCACCACGGGCGAGACGCCGGCGGCGGACGCGGAACCGCAGAAACAGACGCGAGGATCCGAGCGCATCCTTCTCGTGGAAGATGAGGAAACAGTGCGCGCCGTGGCCGAACGCCTGCTCCGCACCCTGGGCTACACGGTGGTCACCGCCGTTGATGGACAGGATGCCCTTCGCGTGGTCGAGGCGGCCCGCGGCGATTTCGCCCTTGTCCTCACGGACGTGCGCATGCCCCGCCTCGGCGGTCCCGAACTCGCGGCGCATCTGCACACGCACTGGCCTGCCGTTCGCGTCGCCTTCATGTCGGGCTACACCGAACCCGCGCCCACGGGTGTCGGGCTGCCGCATGACCACGCCGTGTTGAGCAAGCCGTTCTCCATCACCGAACTCGCCGGGTTCGTGCGCGACACACTCGACCGCGGCGTTCGCTGAGCGTAGACCGCTCGCGATGCCCCGCCCCACGGCGACACGCGGGATGCGACCGCCGTCTCCCTGCCGGTGTGAATCGCCGCCACGTTTACCGGCATTTGCCTGACACCGGCGTGCATGCCGCGGCTAGAATTCAGGCAGCCTTCACCACAGGACCCGCCACGTGACCGTCATCAAGCAGGACGACCTCATACAGTCCATCCAGGACGCGCTCCAGCACATCTCGTATTTCCATCCCGTGGATTACATCACGGCGCTCGGCGACGCGTACGAGAAGGAACAGTCGCCGGCCGCCAAAGACGCTATCGCGCAGATCCTCACCAACTCGCGGATGTGCGCCGAGGGGCACCGCCCCATCTGTCAGGACACCGGCATCGTCGTCGTCTTCCTGAAAGTCGGGATGAACGTGCGCTGGGACGCCACGATGTCGCTCGAGGACATGGTGAACGAGGGCGTGCGCCGCGCGTATCTGCAGCCCGACAACGTGCTCCGCGCATCGATCGTCGCCGACCCGGCATTCGGCCGCAAGAACACGAAGGACAACACGCCCGCCGTCATCCACGTGCAACTCGTGCCCGGTGACACGGTCGACGTGAAGGTCGCCGCGAAGGGCGGCGGTTCGGAGAACAAGACGAAATTCGTCATGCTCAATCCGAGCGACTCCATCGTCGACTGGGTGCTCAAGACCGTCCCGTTGATGGGCGCCGGGTGGTGTCCGCCCGGCATGCTCGGCATCGGTATCGGCGGCAGCGCGGAGAAGGCCATGCTGCTGGCGAAGGAGTCGCTGATGGGCAACATCGACATGACACAGCTCAAGGCGCGCGGCCCGCAGAATAAGATTGAAGAGCTGCGCATCGAACTCTTCGACAAGGTGAACGCCCTCGGCATCGGCGCGCAGGGACTCGGCGGACTCTCCACGGTACTCGACGTGAAGATCCTCGACTACCCGACACACGCGGCATCGAAGCCCGTCGCGATGATCCCCAACTGCGCGGCCACCCGCCACGCGCACTTCACGCTCGACGGGTCCGGCGCGGCACATCTTCCCGTGCCGAAACTGTCCGATTGGCCCGACGTGACGTGGCGCCCCGACCGCAATGCGAAGCACGTGAACCTCGACACGCTCACGCGCGACGAGGTTGCGAGCTGGACCGCCGGTGATCGACTGTTGCTCAACGGCAAGCTGCTCACCGGACGCGACGCGGCGCACAAGCGGATCGCCGACCTGTACGCGAGCGGTGAGGGATTGCCGCCGGGCGTCGACTTCACGAATCGCATGATCTACTACGTCGGCCCCGTCGATCCGGTGCGCGATGAAGTGGTCGGTCCGGCCGGGCCGACCACCGCGACCCGCATGGACAAGTTCACCGAGATGATGCTCGAGAAGACCGGACTCATCGCGATGGTCGGCAAAGCCGAACGCGGTCCGGCCGGGCTCGAGGCGATCCGCAAGCACCGCGCGGCGTATCTGATGGCGATCGGCGGCGCAGCCTATCTCGTGTCCAAGGCCATCCGGGCGTCGCGTTGTATCGCGTTCCCTGAGCTCGGCATGGAGGCGATCTACGAGTTCACCGTGGAAGACATGCCCGTGACCGTCGCCGTGGACGCCGAGGGCCGGAATGTGCACGAAAGCGGACCCGCGGAATGGCAGAAACGCATCCGGGAGCTCCCGATCGCCGTCGGATAGGCTCTCAAAGACGGAATTCGAGCGAAAACACGCCGAATAATCGGGTCCGGCCCTTCGGAATTGGGCCGGACCCGTTTAGTTTTCACTCGTTGTAGCAACGGTGTCTGTCACCGTCGCGCCCCATGACCAACTGGAGATTGCATGCGAAAGCCCCGCCCGGCCTCTTTCAATCCGGCCCAGGCCCTCAATCTCATCGCCAACGACCGAAATGGGTCGCCCCTCTCGTGCCCGTCCTGCTCGGGCTCGATTGAACGCGATCCCGGCGACTTCCCTCCTCCCCCGCGCTGCCAGGTCACGCTCCGCTGCACGGCCTGCGGACGCTTCGCCCGCTACATCGCCGGCGCCGCCTGACCCAAAACAACCCCCCAATGAACCTCTTGGGGGGTTACGGCGTTAAATAACCGTGAGCTCTCGGCTTCCCGTCAGGGCACCGCTGGCTCGGCTCTCGTGCTGCGTCCATAACCCCTTGGGCGCAGTACACGGGAGTGCTTCACTTTGCCCCCTGGCGGGAGCGAGGAACGGTTCATGGCACGCATCGCTGGCACGGTCAAGTGGTTCAATGACGCGAAGGGATTCGGATTCATCTCCCGCGAAGGAGGACCGGATGTCTTCGTGCACTTCAGCGCGATTCAGTCGGCAGGATTCAAGTCCCTCGCCGAAGGCGACAAGGTGGAGTTCGAGATCGTCCAGGGCCAGAAGGGACCGCAGGCCTCCGACGTCACCAAGGCGCCCTGACGCCCCGTGATCGCAGCACACGCCCTGGCGCCGCCCTCACGGCGCCGGGGCTTGTGCTTGGCCGCCGAACACCGATGTTCGTGGCGAACACCTCTCCGGTGCCTCACATGCCACGCTACGCTTCTCTTCGATGCGCCTACCTGATCGCGCGCATCGTGCTCCCCGCGCTCTGCCTGGCGTTGCCGATGCGCGCCCAGCGCGCCCCGTCCGCGACACGCCCCGACAGCACAGCCCGTCGGCTCGCCGGGCAGCCGCTCACCCTCGACGACGCGGCGCGACGCCGGCCGCGCGCCGCGCCGCGAGAACTCGCCGCACTCGTCGGCGAGTATGGAGATGCCGTGGACAGCGTGATCGTCCTCGAGCGCGGCGGCCGTCTGATCGCGATGGACGGCGCGCGGGAGCGCGCCGTTCCCGTGAATGCGTTCGCGCGCGACTCCACCGGCCGCGGTCATTCGCTCCGATTCGAGGCGCGGACGCTCGTGCGCCGGGCGCTCGGCACCGACGAGGGCGTCACCTTTCGTGTGACACCGCTGCATCCCATCGACGAGCTGCGCCGCGCCGCGCTCGCGGCATCGCCGCCGCACGAACCGGCGCGCGCGCGCGGCGCGGAGCTCACCGAACTGGTCGCCCTCGATTCCTCCATCCGCCTCGACATCCGATACGCGTCGACGAACAACTTCCTCGGCGCGCCGATGTATTCCGCCGCTCGCGCCTTCCTGCAACGGCCGGCCGCTGACGCGCTCGTGCGCGCGCACCGCAAGCTCGCCGCCTACGGCTACGGGCTGCTCATCCACGACGCATACCGGCCGTGGTATGTGACGAAGATGTTCTGGGAGGCGACCACGGGCGCCGATCACGAGTTCGTGGCGAACCCCGCCGAGGGATCGAAGCACAATCGCGGCGCCGCCGTCGACCTCACGGTCTGCGACCGTGTCACGGGGCGTCCCATCCGCATGACCGGCGGCTACGACGAGTTCTCCCGCCGCTCGTACGCCGCGTATCCGGGCGGGACAGCGCTGGAGCGGTGGAATCGCGACCTGCTGCGGCGTGTGATGGAAGCCGAGGGGTTCACGGTGAACCCCTCGGAATGGTGGCACTTTGACTACCACTCGTGGCGGGACTACCCGGTCCTGAACCTTCCCTTCGACGCGGTGCCCGCACGTCCTTGAAACGCAGACGCCCGGCGCGCGAAGGCGGGCCGGGCGTACGACGACGGGCGATCGGGAGTACGACGCGGTCAGGCCGAGAGCGAAAGCTCCATCTGGTACCGGGCGGGAGCGCGCCGCTCGGCCGGCCGCGCCGTGGAAGGCGGGGGGACGCGAGGCTCCGCAACGGACGCCGCATCGGTCTCGCCGAGCAACTGTGCCGTTTGATGACGGAGCTGGAGCAGACGCAACGGCGCACGCGATTGCGCGCCATGCTGCAGAGCGGCGCGCGTTTCGTGCAGCGCCGCGCGCGAGAGGACGCGGGCGAGCGGGTGCGCGAGCAGCCGCTCGATCTCGGCGGCGTCGCGGGTGCGTACGGCGGTGACCAGTGCGTCCAAGTACGCGAGCAAAAGCCGCTCCTTTTGACGTTAGGTACACATTGCAACTAATAGGAGTACCCCGTCAAGGGGGGCAATGTCACCGTTCCGTCGCGAGGCGGTGCAAAATACCTCAACCGCGGTAGGAATCGCCTATGGGAGCGGGGCGCCCGCGTTGAGTCGCAACTGCAGCGCGTGCGTATGCAGCATGACCATCGGCTCAGCCCGCTCGAGCCCCAGCGCGCGCAGCCGCTGGGCCATCGGATGGGGGCTCGCGGACACGTCGAGGCGCAGGGAACCCGGCATACACACCCGACCGCCGCCACGCGTGTTCACGAGCGTGCGGAGCATCCGACCGTCGAGCCGCGAATAGAGGATCAGGTCGAGCAGCGGCCCTGGAATGCCGGGCCCCGCGGCGCCGGCGAGGGTCACGAGGTCGCCACCGCTCACGGGGTCCGTCACCGCGCCACGGAAATCGCCCCCTTCGAGCGTGAACTGGATCGGCGTGACGAACTTCGGATAACCCCAGATCTCCCGGCCCGCCGCGCAGGCCGCCGCCGTCGTGACCGGCAGGTCGATGATCCAGAACCCCACCGTCCCCGTATCGAGACGCTCCAACATCGACACGAGGGGGAACATCGGCATCGCCGTTCCGGCCGGAACCACCGCGATCGCCACCCCAACCTCGCGGTAGTCGGCGATCGACGTCGCTCGGTATTCATAGAAGGCGACGCCCACCAACGCCTTGCCGCCCGCCAACCGCACCGCCACGAGCCCGTGCTCGGCCACCAGCGCCTGCGCCCGATCGTACTCCACGCGGAAGAGCGCCATCACGTGCGAATCGTCGTAGTAGAGGATCGGCAACTCGACGTCCCCTTCACTCGTCGGGAACGTCGTGCGCGGATACTGGAAGAACGGGTCGCTCTGCCACCTGGTCACGTCACACCCCCACGGGTCGGTCGGGCGCCAGCAACTGCCCCTGCCAATCTTCCATCATCGACAACCGGTTGATCTGGTTCGTCCCTTCGAAGATCCGCGTCAGCCGTACATCACGGAAGATCTTTTCCACGCGCTGTTCGTGTTGCACGCCATGGTCGGCCAGCAGGTCCATCGCCATCTCGCACACATGCTGCGCACGGTCCGTCGCGTGGAACTTGCAGAGCGACGCATCGAGTTGTCGCGGCCGCCACGCGTGCCGCGCCTCCTGCCACACCAGGCTGCGCATCGCGCGTGTCTCGGCTACCATCGTCGCAAGGTGCAGTTGGACGTCCTGATAGTGGATCAGCGCCTTACCGCCCAGCAGGTACCGGCGCGCGAACTCCACCGCGGTCTCCGTTGCCGCGCGCGCAAAACCCACGGCCATCGATGCCACCGGGATGCGCGATGCGTTCAGCGTGGCACGGTTGAGCGCCCACCCGTTGCGCAGTCCGCCGATGATGCGGTCGGTCGGCACGAACATGTCGGTGAACTCGAGGTCCGCCGCACCGGACGCCCGCATGCCCATCTTCAGTTCGGTGCGCGCCACCCTGAACCCGGGGGCGGTGCAGTCGACATAGAAGCAGGTCCACGAATCCATCCCCTCACCCTGCAGCGCCGCGAACACGGTGGCGGTCTTCGCCAGATCGCCGCCGCTGATGTAGCACTTGCGGCCGTTCAGCAGATACCCGCCCTTCGTCGGCGTGGCGATCACGCCGGGATGGTAGAGCGACGCACCATGCCCGTCCTCCGCGTCGGAGCCGGCACCCGGTTCCGTGATCGCGAACGCCACGAGGTGTGGATCGCCGCGCTCGCACGCGCGATACACGGGCGCCACGAAGCGCAGGATCGTTCCGAGGTCGCCCCCCAGCACGAGCGGCATCACGCCCAGATGATGCGCGGAGAGCAACAGCATGAGACCGCCGCACGCTCGGCTGAACTCTTCCACGATCAGCGTGCTCTGCCAGATCGGAGCGTAGGGCAGCGTGCGCCACGCCATGCTCCCCAGTGGACGCGGAAGGAAGTAACTGAGCCAGCCCTGTCGGCCTGCCTCGGCGAGGATGCTTCGTGCCAGCGGATGACACGTCCCGGCGGCGGCGTGGGGCGCGAGATCGAGCTCCGCCGCGGCCGGCACCAGATACCGCTCCGCGAACTCGCGCGCGCGCAATCGCTGCCTGGCTAGCGGCGCCGGCAGACGCGCGAAGTCGGTGTCCCAGAGATCGCGGGCAGGATAGTCGGCGAGCATGCGGCCGATCGCCGGAAAACGCTTGAACTGCCACGCCGGCGACAACGCGTGGTCCGCCGGCAGGTGTCCACTCAGATGGGATGCCGTCATGCGAACGTTCCCGTCCATCCAGCCACGAACGCGTGGGCCTCCCGCGTCCCTCCGGTCATGAGCTTCAGCATGTTCACGTCGCGCACGATCTTCTCGGCGCCGGCGTCGCGCATGTATCCGATGCCGCCGTGGATCTGCACCACCTGATTGGCTGCATGGCAGAGCAGCGGATGTGTGCCGGCGCGCGCGGCGGCCACCGTACCGATGTCGATATCGCCGATGGGCTTGGCGAAGCCATCGAGCGCCGCCTCGGCCTGCCGGCGCGCGATCTCGATCTCACTCAGCATCTGCTGCACCGCAGGATGGCGGGCGATCACCACGCCGCCCTGTGTTCGGAGAGCGGCAAAATCACGCGCCATCTCATGGCCGCGTGTCACGGCGCCGGTGGCGATAGCGAGCAATCCGATCATGTCCAGCGCCAGCACTTGTCCGAAGATGGCGCGCGATGCACCAGCATCCGGCGTCGCGGTGCCGCTCGCGCCTGCTCCCGCGCGCACCGCGAATGCGGCGAGTTCATCGAGGCCGTGTTGCGCGTCAAGCCGCGTCACGGTCAGTTGCGAGCGGTCAGCGCGCTGCCACGCGATGAGTCCGTCGCGCCAGACCGGCCAGAACAGCGTGCTCCACGGCGACGGAGCGATGACAGTCGTCGTGTGCGCGGTGCGGTCGAGCCAGTCGGCGAGCAGCGCGACCTCTTCGTCTGACTGGTCGGCGGATTTGATCCACCGCGCCGCCGCGGTACGCGCCAGACCGAAATGCCCGGTGGGCACCAGTGTCGTTGCGTGGAGATCCTCGGCATCGAACGGAGCGCCGAGCGCGGCGGAGAGCCAGCGCGCGAGCGCGCTGCGGTGCCAGGCCACGGCGATGCCGGCGTTCGCGTACCCCACGTGTGCGAGGATCCCGAGGCTCAGTGCCATGCCGCCGGCATCGTCGGTGCCTTCCCAGAGACCGAAACCGCCGCCGGCACCTTCCTGCGGCAGGATGCCGAGTTCTCGGGCTTCCCGAGTGAGCGCATCCAGAACGAAAACGTCCACCGGCGTCTCCGGACGCGCGACCGCGCTCCCGATGCGCTCACGTGCGAAGCGGCCCACCTCCGCGAGCAATAGCTTTGCGTCGTCCGCTTCGATGTACATGACTGGCGTGATCGACCAATTTGAGGAAGCGCGCCGTCCCTCGCTCATTGCAAACTACTGCCCGTTCACGCGCCGGGTCACGTGCCGGCGCTCCCACGTTCCCCTTTCGATCAGACCATGACGCACCGCCCCATCCACTCCGCCAACCTGCCGAAACCCGTCGGCCCGTACTCGCCGGGCATGGGCTTCGAACGCCTCATCTTCGTCTCAGGCCAGGGGGCCACCGATCCCGCCACCGGCCAGCTGGTCGGTTCCGACCCGGCCGCGCAGACGACGCAGTGCCTCGAGAACGTACGCACCATTCTCCAGGCCGCCGGTTCCGATCTCCAATACGTGCTGCGTTGCGGCGTCTTTCTGTTGGACATGAAAGAGTTCACGCAGATGAACGGCGCCTACGAACGCGCGTTCGGAGACCACCGACCAGCCCGCACCACGATCCAGGCGGCGGCCCTCCCCGGCGACGGGCTCCGTGTGGAGATCGACTGCATCGCCTACCGCCCGTAGGCATCGTCGGATGAGCGACGACCGCCCATCGGCCGCTTATCGGCGGCCGGTGGGGAGACGCTTCTTGTCGATCTTCACGAGCACGGTGTATTCGGGATCCACCAGTTGAACGATCGGCGCCTTGGCCGTCTGCGAGACGAACTGGAAGGCATCCATCTCGTTCAGCCCCGACGACTCGCGCACCCACGCCACCATCGCCTTGAAGGCGACGCGCGCGGCGTCCTCGAGCGGTCGCCCCGTCCCGACGAACATCACCTCGGCGGCGTTCTCGATCCGCGGGATGGGTGTCGCGCGTTTCTTGATGAGCTCAACGTATACCTCCACATGCATCGCCCCTTCGATCGCGGCGCCCATGATCTCGCCGTCCCCCATCGCGTAGTGTCCGTCGCCGAACGAGAGTAGCGCGCCCGGCGCGTTCACGCCTAGGAAGACCGTGTTGCCGGCCCGAACCTCCGGGCAATCCATGTTCCCGCCGAACACGCCGGGGACGATCGTGGTGCGCACCTCGCCGCCCGCCGGCGCCACACCGAGACAGCCAAGGAACGGCGCGATCGGCACCGCCCAGGAATGCGCGCCGTCGCGCGATGTCGTGCGTGCCATGCCTGTCTTGGCGTCCACGTCGTAGCGCCAGGTCGTCTCGAGAAGATCCGCACCGAGCATCGCCGTGCGATCCGTGCCCACCAGTGCACCGAACCCCGGACCGAACGACGACACCGCGTACGACCGCGCCGGCTCGAGTTTCATGATGTGGATGGCGAGCGTGTCACCGGGTTCGGCCCCTTCCACCCAGAACGGCCCGGTCTGCGGATTGTCGTGACCGGGCGCCATCACCTTCGACGGCAGGTCGGCCGCCGTCTTCACCACACCGTCAAAACAGTCCTCGGTCCACGTGACGATGCGGGTCCCCGGCACGATGCGATGCTTCGCCGGCGCTCCGCCGAACGTGTACACGAGGTCCTCATGCTTCGGCACCCATTCCAGCGCAGGCGCGGTGGCCGGTACGCCAAGAGCGGTCGGCCTGGCCGCGGTCGACGCACCGGCGCTCGGCGCCGGCAGCGCACCTGACACGGCGTCGGCGTCAGCGGAGCGGCCGTTGCACGCCGCGATGGCGCCCATCAGGCCGAGCGGAGCGTGCACGAGGAACTGCCGGCGCGTGTTCACGTGGGACCGTCCGTCGATTGTCTGGGAAACGAACCACCGGCGGCCGCAGCCGGACTCAGCCGCCGAGCAACTCGAAGCGCACGCCGCGACGACCGCCGCGACGCTTGCGTGGGGCGTAACGGAACAACTGCGCCGGGCGGCCGCGACCCTCGCTCCGCCACTCGTCCGTCGGCTCCACGAGCCACGCCGCTTGTAGCGACCGCCGGAAACTCGCCTTGTGCACGCGCCGGCCGAGCAGCAGCTCATACACTTCCTGCAGATCGGTCAACGTGAACGTCGCAGGCAGCAGCCGGAACGCGACTGGCGCGGTATCCAACCGCTCGCGCAGCGCGAGCTGGGCGCTCGTGACGAGAGCCGCGTGTCGCGGGGCGAGCGCAGGAAGCCCCGCGATCGGAAACCACTGGGAGTTGCCCGGCGGCGCCTTCGCACGCACCGCCGTGACCGCTACGTAACCGATCGACAGAGCGGCCGTTCCGGGATGTCGGCGACTGTTGCCGATCGCGCCGACTTGCGTCATCCACGCGGGCTTGGCGCCGAGTGCCTCACTCGCCACGCGCATCGCATGGTCGTCCGGCGCGTCACCGGGCACGGACCAGGCCCACGGCAGCATCCACAGCTCGCGCGCACCGGCGGCGGCGCGCACCAGGAGCACCGACAGCGAGCGCCCGTGCGGCGCGCACACGACGATGTCGAGGGAGACGGCGGTCGGCTGGGCGCCGCGCGTGGTGGGGGACGGACGGTCGCGCATGTCGCGCTCAATTAGTCGCGTGTTGAAACTAATGTCAAGCGGCTGCCATCTCGCGCGCACGCTGCCAGATTTTCGCGTCGTGCTTCGCGACACTGACTTACGCTGCGGCGACATCGGCGTCAATCCGCGCCGGGGCGCCGGATCAGTATTCGATCGTTCCCTGTTTACTCGTGTCCACCGCGTCCGCCGCGCCGGCCTTGAACAGGAACGCGTCCATGTTCCGCGTCAGGAACTGCCGGGCCTGCGGATCCATCACGTTCAGACCATAGTGGTTGATCAGCATCGTCTGCTGCTTCAGCCAGGCGCCCCAGCAATCACGACAGATCCCTTCGAGTACGCGCGCACCGATGGCGCCTGGGAACGGCGCGCGGTCGAACGCGTCTTTGGAGTTGCCGCAACGGGCACAGGTGATGGTCGGCATCGCGTGTGGAATGTACTTGGACGCCCCCGACCACACCACCGCACTGGACGCGATGCCCGACATCCTGCGAGCTTGCCGTGTGTCCGAATCTCGCCCTCCGTCACACCACCATCCGCGGCGCGGGTATCGCAATCCGTGGCCCGGGGAACCGCTCCGAGGACTCGGTGCGATGCTCCGCTGGATGCTGCAGCGCGCGCGCAGCGGGCGTATCGGTTTCGCCGCGCACGGCACGCCGCCGGTGGCGCAGACGCCCCACATCGTGTCCCCGCGCGTCGCCGACGGCAGCCGTCGCGTCACATGGGTCGGGCACTCGTCGTTCCTGATCCAGGTGGACGGCCTCAACGTGCTCACCGACCCGGTGTGGGGCGAACGTGCGTCGCCGGTGCGATGGGCCGGCCCCAAGCGGCTCGTCCCCCCGGGCATCGCGCTCGACGCGCTTCCACCGATCGACATCGTTCTGCAGTCGCACGACCACTACGACCACCTCTGCGACGCGACCGTGCGAGCGCTCGCCCTGCGCCATCCCTCGGCGCACTGGATGGCCCCGCTTGGTGTGGCAGCCCAACTCCGCGACCGCGGCGTGGCGCGTGTCACTGAACTCGACTGGCACGGATCGGTCACGAGCGGCACGGCGACCGCCACCTGTGTGCCGGCCCGGCATTTCTCCGGACGCTCCATCACGAACCGGAACCACTCGCTGTGGGCCGGTTGGACGCTGGTCACGGCGCACCACCGGATCTATTTCGCCGGCGACAGCGGCGCGCATCCGGATTTCTCCGACATCGGTCGGCGCTACGGCCCGTTCGATCTGGTGCTGATGCCTATCGGCGCCTACGATCCGCGGTGGTTCATGCGCCCGGTGCACCTCGATCCCGAGGAGGCGGTCGACGCGTTCGCCCAAGTCGCCGACCCCGCCACCGCCGTCATGGTCGGGATGCATTGGGGCACGTTCGTGCTCACTGATGAAGCGATCGACGAACCGCCGCGCCGGGCGCGTCACGCGTGGAGCGCGCGCGGATTCCCCGACGATCACCTCTGGGTGATGGCGCCCGGAGAGACGCGGGTGCTGTAAGCGACGCGGACGCGTCGCGCTGCCCGGCTCACCCGAGCCGCGGCTCCAACCAGTCCGCCGCCAGCTGCTCGATCGCTGCGTGTCCGTAGTCCACCGTGATCACGTGCCCCGCCCCGCTCGTCCAGTGCATCGTCTTGTCCGCAGACCCGATGCGTGAGAACGATTCTTCGGCCGCGGACGGTGGGATGCGGTTGTCCTCCCGCGACTGCACCACCAGCACCGGCTGTCGCACGCGCGGAAGCGCGGTTCGCGCCAGGCGAAGCACGCGCGCCAGCTGCACGAGGGTGCCGGGCGTGGATCGCCCGTACGCGATCATAGCCGCCTGCGCTACCGGATCGTGCACCGACCGGCCGCCGCCGCTCCACACGTAACGCCCGCCCAGCGACGCGATCGGAGCGGCGAACACCAGAAGCCGCAACGGCAGCGCCGCGTGGAGGAACGGGGCGAAACACACCACCGCTTTCACCTCGGGATGCTTGGCGGCCAGTACCATCGAGATGGCGCCCCCCATCGACAATCCGCCGACGGCCACCTCATGGTGCGTGGCCAGCACCGCGTTCAGTTCGTGGCGTGCCGCGGCCACCCAATCCTCCGCCGTCGACGCGGCAAACACCGGCAGAGTTCGCCCATGACCGGGCAACAACGGCACCCGTACGCTCCATCCGCGACGATGCAGCGCGTGCGCCACTCCCGCGAGCGCCTGTGGCGAATCGTTGTACCCGTGCAGCAGCAGCACGGCACCGGGTCGCGTGCCGTCGAGCCTGATCGACTCGGCGCCGACGATGATCCCCTGCGCGTCGAAGGTGAATCGTGCCTCGAATCGCCTTTCCTCCCGCCGGGCGATCATGCCACGCACCACCCACCACACGGCGATGAGCGCCCCGAACAGGCTGAGGTCGAGCACGTAGGGCAACATCACGCCGGCGTATCGGTCGTAGCCCGCCACGGATGCCGTGACAACCCCGCGTCACAACGGGTGCGATGCTCGCGCGCCACGCGTTCGAATATCGCGTGATTGCGCGTGAGCGCCGCCTGCGAGTTCATCGGATGGTCGAGATGCCAGCACACCGCGGCGAACTTGACGTTCCGGCGCCGGACACCGGCGTTCAGCAGGCGCGCGGCCAACTCGCTGTCCTCCCGCCCCCATCCCTCGATCGCCTCGTCATAACCATTCACGGTGACGAGGTCGCGCCGCCAGAACGACATGTTGCAGCCGCGGATGCCCTTCAATGGGTCACTCGGACCGCGTACGAACGACGTCAGCCACGGCGCGCGCACTGTGTTGATGCGGTTGCGCACGCCGCGTGCGAACGTCGCGCCTCGCACGGCACGCGCGGCGATCGCCTCCCTCGTCAGGGCGCCGTCGAGCAGCACACGGCTCCCCTGTATGAAATATCCGGTCCGCGCGCATCGCAGATGATCCGCCACGAACGCCGGATGCAACAGGATGTCGCCGTCGATCTGGATGAGGTACTCGCCGGCCGCATGCGCGAGCGCCTCGTTGAGTATGCTCGCTTTGCGGAAGCCGCGATCCTCCTGCCAGAAGTGCCGCAGAGGCACGGGGAACGTGGCGGTTTCGTCGGCGATGAGCTGCGCCGTGTCCTCGCGCGACCCATCGTCGGCGACGAGCACCTCCACGGGCAATACGTGCTGGCGACGGATCGTCGCCAGCACGGAAGCAAGCGCCTCCTTCCAGTTGTACGTCGAGACGAGGAGACTCGCGCGCACCGCGGTGTGCGTCATCGCCTGCTATGGCTCCAGCGCCCGGCGGGCCGCGTCGAGCGCTTTCGTTGCCGCGTCGAATCGACCGATGAGGTCCGCAAGCTCTCGCTGCGCGAGATCGTTGTCGTTCGCCCGGATCGCCTCGTTCACCGACGGGAACACCATGTTCGCGTAGCCGTTGTTCTCGTCGGCGGCATAGATGAGGTTGCGGAACCACGGGCGCGTGCGCAGCCCCTCAGGGCGCGTCAGCGCCCGCTCCACCTGCAGCAGCGCGGCGTTGCTGCGCGCGGCGGCCGGCGCCGAGATGCCGGACGCGAGCGCCGCGTCGCGGGCACCAGCGAACCCCTGCGCCGCGCTCTCCATGCGTCCGATCGCCTCGGCCAGCGGCGCGGATGTCATCACCCAGCGTTTGCTCCGCGCCGCGGCATCGATGGCGCCAAGATACCGCCCCATCGCGCGGGCGTACTCGACGTAGTCGTACGGCAGGATCTCGGCGTTCGCCGCGCGCATCACCATCGCCGCGCCGATACGCGCCGCGGTGGCGTGATACTTGAAGTCCTTGTCGCCGAACTTCGCCATCCACGCGTACGAATCGTACACCGAGTGGTAGACGCCTCCGCTTCCGCCGAATCCCCATTCAGCGATCGGGATCCCGAGGTGATTGTAGAAACCCGCGAAATCCGAGCCGCCACCGGGATCGCCCATCGACGGTTCCTGTCCGTCCGCCACGCGCGACGCTTTGCGCCAGTTCGCATACACCGAGGCGCCCGACCCGTCGGGTGATGGCACCATCGCCGCGATGTCGCGCAGCATCGGCCGCAGTGACGGTGATCCGCCGCCACCGAACGCCGCACCCTGCGCCGCGACATCTTGGTTGAAGTACGCGACGCCGCCCTTGAGCAGGCGCAGGGTGTCGTCTTCCACGTATTCCGTGCTGCCGATCAGCCCCCACTCCTCAGCGTCCCACGTGGCGAACAGGATCGTGCGGCGCGGCTTCCAGCCGGCCCGCATCTGCTCCGCCACGGCCCGCGCCGATTCGAGCACGCTCACCGTGCCGCTTACATTGTCCGCCGCGCCGGGGCCCCACGCATCGCGGTGCGCGCCGATGATCACCAGTTCGTCGGGGAGCTCGGTGCCACGCACGATGCCGAACGTGTCCCAGATCGTCTTGAACGGTTTCGTCGCGACATCCGTCACCACCTGCACGCGGGCTTT
This sequence comes from uncultured Gemmatimonadota bacterium, assembly GCA_903876745.1. Lineage (GTDB taxonomy): Bacteria > Gemmatimonadota > Gemmatimonadetes > Gemmatimonadales > Gemmatimonadaceae > Fen-1231. The sequence goes on along the minus strand of CAIRBD010000359.1, from coordinate 12,302 downwards.
CACCGGTCCAGGCCCCACATGGTACCGGAACGCCATCCCGCCCTGCCACGCCTGCGGGATCGCCGTGCCGCGCACGCCGCGGAGTAACTCCGCAGCATTCCCGTATCCGATCGGCACCACCGGGATGTGCAGAACATCCATCTGCTCCACCGGGATGCGCGGCGCCCCCGCACGGCTCGCATATCCCGGCGTACTCGGATCGCCGTCGCCGTTCATCACACTGCCCCGCTGGATCCCCTGAGCCGGACGCATCGGCCCTTCCGGATACACGTCGCCGCGCACGAAGCCATCGTCCTGAGGGTCCGAATAGATCAGCAACGCCGCCGCACCGTGCCGCTCGGCTTCGCGTGCCTTGATGCCGCGAAAACTCCGGCCGTACCGCGCCAGCACGATCTTGCCTTTCACGTGCACGCCCAGCGAATCGAGCGTCGCGTAATCCTCGATGAGTCCGTAGTTCACGTAGACGACGTCACCCGTCACATCGCCCGCCGCGCCGTAGCCGTTGATCGGCGGCGTCTCCGCGTATTTCGCCGACGTGGGGTCGCCGGCTACGGGTCCTTCCGCGAGCGACAGTTCCTTCGCCGACGGTGACACGCGCCAGACGTGTGCCTGCACCACATGCGGCATCCAGACGTCGTACGCGCGCACTTCGGTCTCGAGCCCCATCGCCTTCATCTGCTGTATCACGTAATCGCGCGTGCGCTCCTGTCCCGGCGTGCCACTCACGTGCGGCCCGTCCGACAAGACCTTCGAGTGCGCCGACGCCTTCGCCGGGTCGGGCCGGCCGATCGCGGCCGCTTCGGCGGACCGTTCCGTCGCCGCCGATCGGGGCGAGTAGCCGGTGACCGACTGCGCATCGAGACGGACCGCGAGCACCAACGAGAGCAGGCACAGCACACGACCATGGGTCACGGAACGCTCCGCGGAAAATGAGGATGAGCCGCCGTCGTGGGCGGCCCGTCGACTAGAGGTGCAGAGCGTCCTTGACGCCCGTGATCACGAACTGCACGGCGATCGCCGCGAGCAGCAGCCCCATGATGCGCGTCATCACGCGGATCCCCGTCTGGCCCATGCGGTGCATGAGCGGGCCGCTGCCCGCGAGGGTCAACCAGCAGATGAACGCCGTGAGTGCCACCGAACCATACACCACGAGCGCGTGCGCGACGGTCGTCGCCTGGCCGGCCAGCACCATGACCGTCGAGATCGCACCGGGTCCCGCGAGCATCGGCATCGCGAGCGGCGTCAGCGCGACATCCTCCTTCTGCTGCCCTTCGACGATCTCCTCGCGGGACTCCTGCGTCGTCCGCTGCCCGCGCAGCATGTCCATCGCCACGAGCCAGAGGATCAGCCCCCCGGCGATTCGGAACGCCGGCATCGTGATGCCGAACATCTTGAAGATCAGCTGCCCGAACAGCCCGAACGAGATGAGAAGGACCGCCGCCGCCGTGCACGCGCGCCGTGCCGTCTGCGCGCGATGCGCCGGCGTCTCGTCCTGCGTGATGACCAGATACGTGGGGACGATCGCGATCGGATCGACGATGAACAGCACCGACGTGAACGTGATCAGGGCGAACTGCATGAGTTCGTTCACGGGTTCGCGGGTCCCCGCGTCACCGGTCGTAGCCGTGGGCGGCCTGTCCAGGCCGTCCGTCGAAATCCTGCGTCGTCTTGTAGCGCTCGAATCGTCCGTCCCCCGCCACCGCCCGCGCGCGCTGGCGCAGCGCGTCCATCTCGCCGGCATGGAAGGGCTTGAAGTTCGCCGCGAGCTTGATGTTCTTCCGCAATACGGCCGCGCTTTCCATCCCGCAAAGTACCGTGCTCACCGGCAGGGAAAAACAGTAGCGCAACGATTCCTCCGGCTTCACCACCCGGGCGCCCGCCATCGCGCCGCCAGCCATCGGCTTCGTGGCCATCACCGCCATCCCGCGGCGCACCACCTCGGGCAACACCTGCCGTTCGAACGAACGGAACGTGGCGTCGAACGGATTCAGCGGCATCATCACGGCATCCCACGCGAATCCCCGTTGCAGCAGCTTCAGATGGATGTGCGGTGACTTGTGCCCGCCGAACGCCAGCCAGCGCGTCTTCCCCTGCTCGCGCGCCTCCTGCCCCGCATCCAGTCCCCCATGGTCGTACAGCCACTCGGCGTCGTTGTCGTAGATCACCTCATGGACCGACCAGACGTCGAACCGGTCGGTCTTCACACGCACCAGCGACTCTTCGAACTGCTGCATCGAGGTCTTATAGTCCCGCCGAGGCGCACAGCACTGCCACACGAGCGTCACGCGCTCGCGGTAGCCGTCCTTGAGCGCGAGTCCCAGCCAGCGCTCCGTTCGCCCCTCACCGTATTCCCAGGCCGTCTCGATCACGTTTACGCCATGATCGATCGCTTCGCGGATGACCCGCGTCGCCTCCTTCTGCCCCACAGCGGCGAGTCGCGACGTGCTCAGCGCGAGAACTGAGGTTGCGCGGCCGGTGCGCCCCAAGGGACGCTGCTCGATGGTCGGTGGCGCCTTCGGCATCGATGATCGGTTCGAGGGAAACGGTCAGCGCTCGGCGTCGTACGCCTCCAGCGCCGCCGCGATCAGTGCTCGCAGTCGGGACTCCCGGTCGGTGGCGCCGCGTCGGATTCCGCTCACGGCACCCGCCAACAGCGCATACTGTCGCACCATCTCATCCCGAACGTAAGCCTCCCCCCGCGGTGCGCCGAGCGAATCGAGCGCCCGTTCGGCAAGCTGACGGAGTACCCCGCGGGTCTCCGGCGCGAGGCCATCGAGCTGCGCGGGATCCACTCGCGGTTCCTCGGCGGCGCGCGTTCGAGCCCGGCGGGGCGCCTCGAGCAGACTCCGCACCGGCGCCAAAGTGACCACATACGAGCCCGGCGTGTGCTCTCCGACTTCCTCGACCACACCCTTCCGGCGCAACGTTGTGAGCAGTTTGCGAACCACCTCGCGCACCACCGGAATGCCGCCTATGCTACTATTGCCACGGCCAGTAATGACAAGCACTTCCCTTGTGTTTGTAAACTGATGTTCCCGAAGCCACGGCTCTGCGCGCGCCACCGCATCCGCCGCAGTTGGAAACGACGCACGGAGGTCTAGGGTCCGCGATGAGCCGAACCGCGCCGCGTCCAGAGCGCGCAGCGCGCCAACCACGGGGCGTCCGGGGCGCGGTCCTTTCAGCGCAACGCCTGCGTCAGCACGTGCCCGTCGAGCGCCTGCTGCGGACGGATCCCCAGCAGCGCCGCAAGCGTCGGCGCCATGTCCACCACGCGGGAAAACTCGCCGTATCGCCCCGCCCTGACGCCCGACCCCCAGAACAGGATGGGCACATGCGCGTCACTGTCGTGCGGTGAACCGTGTGTCGCGTACTGCACACTCTGGTAGTAGCTGTACGGAGTCAGGGTGATCACCAATCGCGTGGCACCCTTCGGGTCCAGGGCGTGAAGCCAGCGCCGCGAGATCGCATCCTGCACCGTATCTGCCTTGGCGATCGTCGTGATCAGTTCTGCACGCATCACCCCCTGCACCATCATCGCATCGCGGGCGAACGTCAGCGCCATCGAGTCGGCATTCACGTTCACTTTCCGGAACGCGGCCGTGTCGAGCACCGTCAACAGCCCGCTGTCGAAGGTCACCGCGTTGGTGTCGACCCCGGCGAGGTCGAGCCGTTCCTTGAACGCCGCCCATTGCGCGTCGAGTCGAACGGTCTTGGCATCGCCATTCGGGTAGATCGCGGACTTGAGCTGAGGGAACGGGCTCATCCCGTGGTCCCCCGTGAGCGCGATGATGATCCGGCGCTGATCGCGCAGCGCGAACAACGAGTCGAGGAACACGCCAAGCGCCCGATCGAGGCGCAGGACATTGTCGTGCATCTCCCGCGAGTCTGGTCCCCATTTGTGACCCACCGCGTCGGTCGTCGACAGACTCACCGCGAGTAGATCTGTACGCTCGCCGTCCCCGAGCCCGAGCGTCCGCACGCCCTCGAGGGCGAACGCCAGTGTCATCTCATCCATCCACGGGTAGTTCGCGAACGCGCTCGTCGCCACACGCGGATCCTGCGGCAGTTCGTGCGGGAACGTGTAGTCGATGCCCAATGCCTCGATCGGCACGCTGTCAGGCTCCGGGTACGCCGAAGCCGCGAGCAGCGGTGTCCACGGCTTCCCGGCATACGATTGCGGGATCTTCCGCGCGTTGAACCGCTGGACCCAGGGCGGGAGTGTGTCCGCGTAGAATCGGCTGGTGGTCATCAGCCCCGTGCTCGGCGAATACCAGTACACCGGACCGCGCGACCAGCCGATCGGCAGGATCGCACCACGGTCCTTGCGCGACACAGAGAGGAACTTCGTCGTGCGGTCCGACGCCTTCATCCAATCGAGGAGCACGGTGCCCTGGAACCGGAACGGCGACGCGCCGACTTCCGGCGCATCCAGCAACGGCGCGTCTTTGGTGTTCACTCCCTCACGGTTCGTCGCGATCCCCGTATGCACGGGGAACCGGCCACTCATCGTCGAGGCGTGCCCGGGCGCCGTCTCGGTGATCCCGTGGTCCTGGTATCCCTCCGAGAAGAACGCCCCTCCGTCGTAGAGGCGGCGCAGGCCGCCCGTGAGCTGGCTGCCGAAACGCTGGAAATAGTCCGAACGCATCTGATCGATCGTCAGGAACACCACCAGCGTCGGCTTCGCCGCGGCTGGCGGCGTGGCCGCCGGAGATTGCGCAGAAAGCCGGCCGATGGCCAGCACGAGGGGAGCGAAACGCGCGATTCGACGGAACATCGGGACTCGATGGGCGGATGAGAACGGCGGTGAACGAAGAGAGTCTGTACGATGACGACCCGACTCCATCCCTCGCCAGTGGCCGCACCCTTGGTTGCCCTCTGCCGTCGACCGCCACAACTTCTCCCCAAGGCAGTTCCCGGCTGGCTCCTCAACACGATTCCCTATCGCATGTCGCGACGATCCCCTGCTGATTCCGTGTTGTGGAGCAACGTGCTCGTCCGCACGGCGTTGTACTACGCGCTCCTCGGCGCGGCCATGTATCTGTTGCGAAACATGTCGGTCGGCGGGCTCGGCACGCTCGGAGGCGAAGGCCTCGAGGATATCACCGGCATGAGCAAGAAGGCGATTCTGCGCAGCACGCCGCTCGCGACGGGGCCTGCGGCCCTGCCCACCGCCCTCGCCATGGCCAGCGCGCTTGCGTTCAGCGTGCCGATCGCCTGGATCTACACGCTCACCAGAAAGAAGAAGGGATGGCAGCAGTCGGTCGTGCAGACGCTGCTCGTCCTCCCGGTGATCGTCGCCGGCATCGTGGTGCTGGTCAAGTACAGTCTCGCCCTCGCCTTCAGCCTTGGTGGTATCGTCGCCGCCGTGCGGTTCCGCAACTCGCTCGACGACACCAAAGACGCGGCATACATCCTCATCACTACGGGCGTCGGCCTCGCGGCCGCCGTCAACCCCTCCGTCGCCGCCGTCCTGTCGGTCGGCTTCAATCTCCTCGCCATCGCCATCTGGTACACGGACTTCGGACGCGCGCCGGCCGCCCTCGAGGGCAAGCGTGCACAGCGGGCCCTCGAGCGTGCGCTCGAGGAAGCGAGCCGCACCGGCACATTCGTCGCTCGCATGGACGACGAGGTCTTCAAGGCGCTCGCGCCCGATCAGCTCGAGGCCATCGCCGACCGCGCGTGGCGCCGCCGCAAGCGCAACGCGCCGGAACTCGCCGAAGACGAACCCGATTCCCCGTCGCAGTTCGCGATGTTGCTGCGCCTCAAGACGAACGACACCGGCGCATTGCGCGCGCTCCTCGAGCCGGAGTTCGCGTCGCTCTTCAAGCGCTGGCGCTTCGGCGACGTCGTCCACGATGTCGACGGTGTGGACGTGCTCGAATACAATGTGGACTTTGCGAGAACGGTCACTCCCGGTGTCGTCAGTGACCAACTGCGCGCCGTCGGCGGCGCGCTCGTCCTCCGACTGGAGCTACGATGAGCTTCGCCACACGCGTCGGCGCGGCGACGCTCGCCCTCGCCGCCACGACCGTCGGCGCCCACGCGCAACGGTTGTTCCGATCCGACGCGCCGATCGAGATCACGATCACCACCAACATCAAGAAGCTCGTGAAGGACCGCGACAGCACCTCGCTCGTCAAACACGGCGCCATGGCGAGCTACGTCGATTCCGCTGGCCGTACGGTCGCCATCCCCGCCACGCTCCGGGCGCGCGGGCATTTTCGCCGGCAGGCGCGCAATTGTGATTTTCCGCCGATCTATTTCGAGCCGAAGAACTCCGCGGCCAGGGGAACCCTGTTCTCGAACGTCGGCCGACTCAAGCTCACCACCAACTGCCAGCCCGGCAACGCGGAGTACGAGCAGTACATCCTGCAGGAGCTGCTCATCTACCGCGCGTACGCCACCCTCACCGACTCGAGCTACCGCACACGACTCGTGCACGTCACGTACCGCGACAGCGCCAACGCCGTCAAACCGATCGTGACGTGGGCGTTCTTCATCGAGGATCCCGAGTTGCTGGCCGCGCGACTCGGTGGAGAGCACTTCAAGAAGACCGGCGCGCATTTCGACGACGTCGAACAGGACCCGCTCGGCCGCGTGGGGCTCTTTGAGTTCATGATCGGCAACACCGACTGGTCCATCGCCGCGCTGCACAACATCACGCTCGTTCGGGATTCCGCGGCGCGGCTCGTGACGGTGCCCTACGATTTCGACTGGTCCGGCGCCGTCAACACAAGGTATGCGCACCCCGACGCGCGGTTCAGAACGAAGTCCGTCACGCAACGCATCTATCGCGGTGATTGTCGCGACCAAGCGGCGTTGCGCCCGGTCGTCGATCGGTTCCTCGCCAAGCGGTCCACCATCGACGGACTCTTCGCGTCGGTGCCGCAGCTCACGTCCTCCAAGGCGAAGGACATGCGCGAGTATCTCGATGAATTCTGGGACCGCGCCACACACCTCGCCGTGCTCGCGCGCGACGTTTCGGACGGCTGCCAGAAGAACGGCAACTAGCGGGCGCCGACCGCGCGACGCCCGCTAGCCGATCGCGCGCGTCAGCAGTTCCACACCGCGCTCCAGGTCGCGCCGCGTCATCACGAGCGGCGGCAGCAGACGGATCGTATGCTCGCCCGCGCTGCAGATGAGCAATCCCATCTCCATCGCGCGACCGATCACGTCCTTCGCGGGATCGACGATATCGATGCCCCACATCAGTCCCGTGCCGCGAACCGCTCGGATCCTGGTATTCCGCTCGGCGAGCCCGCGAAGCGCGGCACCGAGCCAGGCCCCCTGCTCCGTCACGTGCGTGAGGAGCGCGCTATCCGACAACCGATCGAACACGTACGACGCCACGCTCGCCACGAACGGCCCGCCGCCGAACGTCGTGCCGTGGTCGCCGGGCTGCATCACATCCGCCACCGCCTTGGTCGCCAGGATCGCCCCCATCGGCAACCCGCCCGCCATCGGCTTCGCGACCGTCAGCAGGTCGGGGACGATGCCCGCCTGTTCGTGCGCGAGGAACGTCCCTGTTCTGCCGTAGCCGCACTGGATCTCATCCAGGATCAACGCGATGCCGCGCTGTGCCGTCATCTCGCGGAGCGCCTGAAGGAACGAATGCTCGAGCACGCGAACACCGCCCTCACCCTGCACCGGCTCGGCGATCACGGCGGCGACCGTCTCGGGATTCAGCGCCGCATCGAGTTCCTCGAGATCGCGCTCGACGATCGAGATGCCGCCGGCGAGCGGCCGAAATGGCGCGCGGTAGCTCGGACGGTCCGTTGCGGCCAGGGTGCCGAAGAGACGGCCGTGGAACGCCCCGCGGAGCGCGATGATCTCGTGCTTCGACGCGCCGCCCATCGTCCGCGCCCAGCGACGCGCGATCTTGAACGCGCCTTCATTCGCCTCGGCTCCGGAGTTGCTGAGGAAGACACGGTCGGCGAAGGTGCGTCCGGTCAGTTTCTCCGCCAGCTGCTCGCCAGGCGCCGTACGATAGAGATTCGACGTGTGAACGAGCCCGCTCTCCGTCGCGTCACGCATGACACGCATCAGCTCCGCATCGCCGTAGCCGAGTGCGTTCACGGCGATGCCTGCGACGAAGTCGAGATAGGCCTTGCCGTCCGCGTCGAACAACTCGACCCCGGCACCGCGCACCAGTTCCATGGGCGGCTTGCGGTACACGCCGAGCAGCGCGTCGGTCGGGGATGTGGTGGGAATAGTCGTCATGTCGATCTCAGGAAACTGTAGGGTGTAAGCGGATGCGGGTGCCGGCGGCGACGTCGCCGATGCCATCGAGTCCCGTGATGCGTACCGTCGGCACGTTCCCGTGCAATGCGGCGAGCGCCGCCTCGAGTTTGGCCGCCATCCCGCCGGCCGCGACGCCACTCGCGATCAGCGCGCGTGCCCCGGCCTCATCGAGCGACGCGATCAACGCGCCCGCCTCGAGCACGCCCGGCACGTCTGCCACCAACACGAGTTCATCGGCGCCCAGTGCGGCGGCGAGCGCCGCGGCGGCGTCGTCGCCGTTCACGTTCAATCCAGCGCCGGCGGGATCGTCCGCGTCCCGCGCCAGCGGCGAGACCACCGGCACGAAGCCGCCGGCCACGAGGTATCGCACGAGCGACGGATCCACCGTGACGCGTCCGCCGACACGCCCCATCGTCGCCGCGTCCGTCGCGTGCGCCTGGAACAGGCCGGCGTCCTCACCAGAGACGCCGACGGCACGGACGCCGGCACTCACCAACTGCGCGGTCAGCCGCTTGTTCGTCGTGCCCGACAGCACCATCCGCACGATCTCGAGGTCGTCCACACTCGTCACGCGGCGCCCGCCATGGAACTTCGGCTCGAGTCCCAGCCGCCGCTGGAGCGCCGACACTTCGTCACCGCCCCCGTGCACGACACAGAGACCACCCGCAGTGCGCGATGAGACGCGCGATGCGGCGGCGAGCCGTTCTGCGAGCCGTACATCCCCCTGCGCGCGCCCTCCGATCTTCACGACGCGCATCAGACCGGTAGCCCCAGTGTTTCGTCGAGCCCGAGCATGAGGTTCGCGTTCTGCACCGCCTGACCGGCGGCGCCTTTCATCAGATTGTCGATCGCCGACAACACGAGCAGCGTCGGACGGCGAACTCCCTGCTGCATCGTCGCATGGATGCGCACCACATTGCGATGGGTCACGTGGCGCAACTCCGGCGGCGCCCCGACGACCTCGATGAACCGCTCGCCGGCATACCGCGTGCGCCAAAGTGAGAGCGGGTCATCGAGAGAACGCGTGAGAGGCACGGTGATCGTCGACAGGATGCCGCGCGCAACGGGCAGGAGGTGCGGTGTGAACAGCAGGTCGGCGTTCGCGCGCCACTCGGTGAGAGCGGCGCGCATCTCATTGAGATGCCGATGCGTGTTGCCGATCCCGTACCCTCGGTAGTTCTCCGTCACCTCGCCGAACAGAAGGTCGGGGCGAGCCGTGAAACCGGCACCGGTCACGCCACTCGCTGAATCAGCCACGATCGCCGCCCCGGGTGCCACGAGCCCTGCCTCGATGAGCGGCAGGAGCGCGAGCAGGATCGACGTCGGATAACACCCGGGATTCGCGACGACATCTGCACCACGGACTTCGGCGCGCCGTTCCTCGGTCAGGCCATACGGAACGCCATCGACGCCGTTCCCGATCCGAAGGTCAGTCGAGAGATCCACAACCTTGGCGCCGGCGGCGCGTGCACGTTCCACCCATGTCTTCGACGCGCCGTGCGGCAGCGAACTGAACACCAGGGCCGCCTGCTCCAGCGGCGCGTCCTCGGTGGCAACGAACGTGGTCGTACCGCCACCAGGCAGTTCGACGGTCTTTCCGCGCTGTTCGTTCGCAGTGGCAAACACTAGCGACATATGAGGATGGCGCTGCACGAGGGCACACAGTTCGCGACCTGCGTAGCCACTGGCTCCAAGCACCCCGACCGGTAATTTATGCATCAAAGAATGCATAAGTTCTCACTGGTTAGTTGTCAACCGTCTTACGCTCGCCCTGCCTCGGCGCTATGCTCACGTCGCATACTGGAGAATCGCCATGACCAAAAACGAACGGCAGCGGATCATTCAGGAAGTTATCGCCACGCACCTCGTCGGGAGCCAGGAAGAACTCCGGCAATTGCTCGGTGAGCGTGGGCTCGACGTCACGCAGTCGACGCTGTCCCGCGACATGCGCGATCTTCGCATCGCCCGCATCCCGACGCCGACGGGCGTACGATACACCATCGCGGACGCCACGAGCGAGGGCGAAGGACGGCCGACACTGGCAGCCATCCTGCCCCAGCTGTTCGCGCGGCTCGATACCGTAGGCGAGTTGATCGTCGTCAAGACGGTCGTCGCCGGCGCGCAGCCGATCGCCGAGGCGATCGACTCGGAGGGCAATCCCGACGTCCTTGGCACGATCGCTGGCGAGAACACGATTCTCATCATTTGCCGGTCGGAGTCCGCGCGCGACCGTACCGCAAAGCGCCTCCTTTCGATCGCCCGAAAGTAGCCCGCTTCCCGCCCGCCACGGCCCTTTCCCTTCCTTTGATACGCTCGCATATTTATGTGAAGTAGTTCCCGTCGCTGCAATTTCAGTCCAAATCGTTATCCGACAACACGATATGCTTCATTTCGCGCGTTCGGCCGCATGAGCAGCGAGTCTGAATCCAAGTCGCACAAGTTGTGGGGCGGCCGTTTTTCCGGAGGCCCACACCCTGCACTCGAAGCGGTCAATCGGTCCATCGGCGTCGACTTTCGCCTATGGCCCTTCGATATCCGACTTTCGAAGGCGTGGGCGCTCGCGATCGCCGAAGCCGGCGTGCTGTCTCGTGCAGACGCTGACCGCGTTCGCGACGGTTTGGATCGCGTAGCCGCTCGCTTCGCTGCGGGCGCACAGCCAATCCCCGCGGACGAAGACATTCACACGATGATCGACCGGCTCCTTCACGAAGAGGCCGGCGAGCCGGCGTCGCGGTTGCACACCGGACGCAGTCGCAATGATCAGGTAGCCACCGCCACGCGCCTCTGGGCGATGGATGCCGCCGATCGTCTCGATGCGCGCATCCTCGAGGTGCAGCGCGCGATCGTCGCGCAGGCTGGGCAACTCGAACACGACCTCATTCCTGCGTACACGCACCTGCAGCGCGCGCAGCCGGTGAGTGCCGCGCATTGGATGCTCGCTCACTTCTGGCCGTTGCAGCGCGACAGGACGCGCATCAAGGCGGCCCGCGCCGGCGCTGCGATTCTGCCGCTCGGATCCGGAGCTATCGCCGGTTCGGCGTTTCCGGTCCCGCGGCACTTGTTGCAGCGCGAGCTCGGGTTCGACGCGATATCCCAGAACAGCATCGACGCGGTGGGCGATCGCGATTTCGTTGCGGAGCTGCTCTTCGCGCTCGCGCTCGCGGGTGCGCATCTGTCACGACTCGCCGAGGACCTCATTCTCTTCGGATCGAGCGAGTTCGGCTTCGTGCGGTACGGCGACGCCTTCAGCACAGGGTCGTCGATGATGCCCCAAAAACGTAATCCCGACGCCCTGGAACTGGCCCGCGGCTCCGGAGCTCGGGTGCTGGGCGACCTCGTGGCGCTCCTTGCGACCGTGAAAGGGCTCCCAAGCGGCTATAACAAGGACCTGCAGGAGGACAAGCGTTCACTCTTCGACGCGGTGGATTCGATGGAGCTACTCCTTCCTGCAGTCGCCGGGTCCATCGAGACTCTCACGTTCAATCGGGACCGGATGCGTGCGGCGGTCACCAGTTCGATGATGGCGACCGATCTAGCCGATTACCTCGTTCGGAAACGAGTGACGTTTCGTGACGCGCATGGCGCCGTGGGGCGCCTCGTTCGTGAAGCAGAAGAGCAGGGAATAGAGATGACCGCCCTGCCCTTGGTTGCATTCACCACCGCACACCAGGCGTTTGGGGCCGATGTCTTTCTCGAGCTGGATCCCGCACATACGGTCACTCATCGAGAACTCGAAGGTGGCACGGGACCCTCGGCGGTCAGAGCTCAGCTAGAGAAAGCGCGGAGTCTCGTAGGCTAGTCCGCGAGAACGTCAACCTTCAGTGTTTGTTTACACAGTGCCGTTAAGTCGTTTTGTGGTATAGATATTGGCACTGATTGTAGAATTTGCCGGTGCACCGATGTATATTTTCCTCATCTTCGAGGATAATATATGGAGGGCACATCAGACTCACGACGAGAGCGGCGGCAGCGGCGCTTGGTCTTCGGGCGAAGGAACTCGATAACATCCTGACTCGTGGGCGGTGCCAGTTTGTTTCTGCCGGTAGCCGCGGACTAAGTCG
>CAIRBD010000358.1 GCA_903876745.1 uncultured Gemmatimonadota bacterium | reverse complement strand
GGTGCTGCGCGCGCCGATCGCCGGTGTGGTGACGCGTGTGTCGGCGGTGCTCGGCGCGAGTGCGGACGCCGGGTCGTCGCTCGTGGAAGTGGCCGATCCGCAGGCGCTCGACGTGGTGCTCACGCTTGGGCCGGCGGATGCGGCGCGGGTGCGCGTGGGGCAGACGGTGCGGCTGTACGCGGGCGCGGCGGCAGCGGGCGAGGCGGTGGCGAACGGTCGCATCGGTGATGTGTCGGCGGCGGTGGACACGGCCACGCGCGGCATCGCGACGCGCGTGGAGGTGACCGGCACCGCGCGCGGGCTGCGCATCGGCGAGACGCTGTTCGGGCGCGTGGTGGTGGCCGAGCATGCGAGTGCGGTGGTGGTGCCCAACGACGCGCTCGTGCCGACGGGTGAAGGGTTCAAGGTGTTCGTGGTAGACGATGACAGTGTGGCGCACCGGCGTGAGGTGAAGGTGGGTTCGCGGTCGGACGCCGGGGTGTGGATCGCCGACGGGCTGAAGGCGGGCGAGCGCATCGTGACGAAGGGTGCGTATGGCGTGGATGACAGTTCGAAGGTCGTGACGGCGAGGCGTGCTGCGGAGGACGAGGCGGGCGCGAAAGGCGGCAAGACTGCAAAATCCACCGCAGAGGACGCAGAGGACGCAAAGGACGGCAACAACACGGGAGACAAGAACGACAAGAAGGCGGCGAAGGCTACGCCGGCGGCGAAGCCGTGAGCGACTCGTCGCGCCGCTGGACGCTGTTCGATGCGCTCGCGTCGCAGCGCCGGTTCATCTATCTCGCCGTCGCGCTGCTGAGCGCGGCGGGGATCTGGTCGGCGCTGCAGCTGCCGTCGGCCATCTACCCCGAGCTGACGTTCCCGCGCATCACGATCGTCGCCGAGGGGTCGTCGCTCGGCGCGCGGCAGGTGATCTTCGCGATCACGCGGCCGATCGAAGAGGCGGTGAGCATCGTGCCCGGGGTGGAGCGGGTGAAGTCGCGGTCCATCCGCGGGGCGAGCGAAGTGAACATCACGTTCAACGAGCGCACCGACATGGCGTACGCGCTGCAGCTCGTGCGCACGCGCGTGGAGCAGATCCGCGGGGATCTGCCTGCCGGGCTCGACATCGAGATCGAGCGGCTGGCGCCGAGTCTGTTCCCGATCCTCTCGTACAATCTCGAGGGCGGGGATCCGGCGACGCTGTTCGACATCGCGCGCTATCAGATCAAGCCGGTGCTCTCGCGCATCCCCGGGGTGGGGCGCGTGGACGTGCAGGGGACGGACGTGCGCGAGATCGAGGTGGTGGCCGATCCGTCGCGGCTCGCAGCGGCAGGGATGACGTACGACGACCTCGCATCGGCGATCAAGCAGGGGATCGCCGTGGACGCGGTGGGGCGCGTGGCGCGCGACTACAAGCAGTACCTCGTGATCTCGGCGCAGGAAGCGCACTCGGCCGAGGACGTGGCGAACGTGGTGGTGAAGGGCGCGCTGCGCGTGCGCGACTTCGCGACGGTGGTACCGGGGACGGAGGATCACGTGCGGATCGTCGCGGGCGACGGGCGCCCCGCGGCGCTGATCAACGTGACGCGGCAGGTCGGGGGGAACACGATCGCGGTCGCCGACAGCGTGGCGAGCGCGGCGGTGACGCTCGCCAAGTCGTTGCCCCCGGGCGTGCGGTTGAAACCGGTGTACGATCAGGCGGCGCTGGTGCGCGACGCGGTGACGAGTGTGCGCGATGCGATGCTCATCGGCGCCGGCCTCGCGGTGCTCATCCTGCTGCTCTTCCTGCGGCACGTGCGCATCACGGCGATCAGCGCGACGGCGATCCCGCTCACGCTGATGATCACCGTGTTCCTGATGAAGCTGCTCGGGCAGACGTTCAACCTGATGACGCTCGGCGCGATGGCGATCGCGATCGGATTGGTGATCGACGACGCGGTGGTGATCACGGAGAACATCGTGCGCCATCTGCGGCTCACGGGGGACCGGACGGCGGCGATCCGCGAGGCCGTGCAGGAGCTGATCGGACCGGTGACGTCGAGCACGATCACGACGGTGGTGGTGTTCCTGCCGCTCGGGATGCTCGAAGGCGTGTCGGGGCAGTTCTTCGCCGCGCTGTCGCTCACGCTGACGGTGAGCGTGCTGGTGTCGCTGGTGCTCGCGCTGTCGATCATCCCGCTGATGGCGGAGCAGTTCCTCACCGCCGACGACGCGGAGCGTGTGGAGGAGCAGGCGGGGGCGTTGAACGCGCGCGGTGCGCGGCGCGGGCTGCTCGCGCGCGTGGGCGACGCGCTCGATGCGCTGTCGGTGCGCTATGAACGGCTGCTGGGCGCGGTGCTGCATCACTCGCGTGCGATGATCGTCGCGGCGCTCGTGCTGGTGGGCGCCGGCGTGGTGACGTACACGTTCGTCGGCACGGGGTTCCTGCCGGAGATGGATGAAGGCTCGTTCATCCTCGACTATTGGAGCCCGGGCGGCACGGCGCTGGCGGAGACAGACCGGCAGCTGCACACGATCGAGCAGATCCTCGCCGAGACGCCCGAGATCACGGGGACGTCGCGACGCACGGGCGCGGAGCTGGGGATGTTCGCCACAGAGCAGAACCGCGGCGACATCAACGCGCGGCTCAAGCCGGTGTCGCAGCGCGACCGCGACATCTTCAAGGTGATGGACGAGGTGCGCGACAAGGTCGCGGCGGCGGTGCCGCGATTCCGCGTGGAGTTCGTGCAGATCCTGTCGGATGTGCTCGATGACCTCTCGGGCGCGGCGCGGCCGCTCGAGATCAAGCTGTTCGGTGCCGACCTGGGCGCGCTCGAGGCGTATGCGCAATCGATCGGACCCGCCGTGCAGAAGGTGAGCGGTGTGGCCGACTACTTCGGTGGCATCGCGGAGCCGGCGGCCGAGATGGAGATGAAGGTGCGCTCCGCGGAGGCGGCGCGGCTCGGCATGACGGCGCAGCAGGTGAGCGCCTCGGTGAGCGGCGCGCTGCTCGGTGTGAGCGCGGGCGACGTGCGGCTCGACGACCGGTCGATCGGTGTGCGGGTGCGCGCGCCCGACTCGGTGCGCTTCAACGCCAATCGCCTCGGCGCGCTCCCCGTGCTCTCGCCGACGACGCGGCAGGCGGCGCCACTCGCGTCGCTCGCCGATTTCACTCCGGCGGACGTGCGCAGTCAGCATCTGCGGGAGAACCAGCAGCAGATGCTGGCGATCACGGCCGGCGTGGAAGGGCGCGCGCTGAGCGAGGTGATGGCCGACGTGAAACAGATCCTCGACGCACGCAAGGCGCCGGAAGGGATCCGCGTGGAGCTGGGCGGGCGCTACGCGAGCCAGCAGGCGGCGTTCAAGGCGCTGCTCGTGGTGCTCGGCCTCGCCGTGCTGAGCGTGATGGCGGTGATGGTGATCCAGTTCCGCTCGTTCGTGGAGCCGCTCGTGGTGCTGCTCGCGGCGCCGCTGAGCTTCGTGGGCGCGCTGGTGCTGCTGCTCGTCACGAAGACGCCGCTCAACGTGTCGAGCTTCATGGGACTGATCCTGCTGGTGGGACTGATCGTGAAGAACGGCATCATCCTGCTGGACTTCACGCGGCATCGCATGATCAGCGGCGGCGTGGACCTGGAGACGGGGATCCGCGAGGCGGCGCGCGTGCGGCTGCGGCCGATCCTGATGACGACGCTGTGCACGCTGTTCGGGCTGTTGCCGCTCGCGCTGGGGATCGGCGCGGGGAGTGAGCTGCAGAAGCCGCTCGC
>CAIRBD010000357.1 GCA_903876745.1 uncultured Gemmatimonadota bacterium | reverse complement strand
GAGCTCGCCGAGTCGATGGGGCGCGAGCGGTTCCTGCGCGAGATCCAGCTCGCGGCGAAGCTCGCGCATCCGCACGTCCTGCCACTGCACGATTCCGGCGACGCCGACGGCGCGCTGTTCTTCGTGATGCCCAACGTGGAGGGGCATTCACTCCGCGACCGCATGAACGTCGGCCGCATGACCGTCGCCGACGCGGTCCGCATCACCTGCGAGGTGGCGGGTGCGCTCCACTACGCGCACCGCCACGACGTGGTGCACCGCGACATCAAGCCCGAGAACATCATGCTGCAGGACGGGCATGCGATGGTCGCCGACTTCGGCATCGGCAAGGCGGTGAGTGACGTCGAAGGGAACACGCTCACGCAGGCAGGGGTGAGCGTGGGCACGCCGGCATACATGAGTCCGGAGCAGGCCGTGGGTGAGGCCGTGGACGGGCGCAGCGACCTCTACTCGCTCGCCTGCGTGCTGTACGAGATGCTCGTCGGCGAGCCGCCGTTCACGGGGCCGAATGTGCAGGCCGTGATCGCGAAGCGATTCGTGCAGACGCCGGCCGATGTCACGGCGCTCCGCGAAGGCGTGCCACGCCCGGTGGCGCGCGCCTTGCAAAAGGCACTGAGCCGAACTCCAATAGATCGGTACGACACTGGCGCGCTCTTCGCCGCCGCACTCGCCGAGGCCGACGCGCCGGTATCGGCGGCGAAGGCGCCGGAGAAGTCGCTCGCCGTGATGCCCTTCGCGAGCTTGAGCCGCGACCCCGACGACGAGTTCTTCGCCGACGGCGTCACCGAGGAGATCCTCAACGCGCTCTCGCAGATCCCGGGACTCCAGGTGGCGGGGCGCAGCTCGTCGTTCTCGTTCAAGGGGCGCAACGAAGACCTGCGCACGATCGGCGCGAAGCTCAACGTCGCGACGATCCTCGAGGGCACGCTCCGGCGCAGCGGCAGCCGGCTGCGCATCACCGTGCAGCTCATCGACGCGACCGACGGCTATCAGTTGTGGTCCGAACGGTATGAGCGCGTGATCGAGGACGTGTTCGCCGTGCAGGACGAGATCGCGGCGACCATCGCCGCGCGGCTCCGTGTCTCGCTCGCGGCGCCGAGCGGTGCGGCGCGCGCGCCCACACGCAACCTCGAAGCGTACGAGTTGTACCTGAAGGGCCGCGCGCTGCTCTACCAGCGCGGCCCGAGCATCGCGAAGGCCATCGAGTGTTTCCAGCAGGCCGTCACGCTCGACGCGGAGTACGCGCAGGCGTGGGCCGGCCTCGCCGACGGCTTCACGACCACGGCGCACGGCGGCTTTGCGCGCGCCCGCGACGTGATGCCCAAGGCGCTCGACGCGGCACGGCGCGCGTTGCAGCTCGATCCGGACCTGTCCGAGGCGCACAGCGCCCTCGCCTGCGCCACCCTCCTGTGGGAACGCGACTACGATCTCGCCGGCCGCGAGTTCCGCCGGTCGATGGAACTCAACCCGAACTACGCGCAGGGGCGCGCATGGTACGGGCTCTGGTATCTGCACTGGGCGTGCGGCCGGTCCGACGAAGCCGGCGAGGTGCTGACGCGCCTCTGCGAGATCGATCCGATGTCGGGCTATGCGCACGTGATCATGGGCTTTTACAACATGACGCGAGGCCACACCGCCGAGGGGGTCGAGGACTGCCGGCGGGGCGTGGCGCTCGATCCGAGTTCCTACCTCGCGCAGTGGACCCTCTGTGGCGCGCTGTCGAGCGACGGTCAGTACGAGGAGGCCGCCGCCGCCGGCGAGCGCGCGCTCGAGATGTCCCGTCGTCACGGCTGGGCGCTCGCCACGCAGGCCACCATCTACGCCGACTGGGGCAAGCTGGATCGAGCCCGCGAACTCTACGCGGAACTCAGCGCGAGGGCGGAGCACGAGTACGTGCAGCCGGCGATGGCGTCGTTCGCTGCCGCGAAGGTCCTGGGCGTCGACGAAGGACTCGCGTTGCTGCGGCGTGCGGTCGAGGAACGGGATCCCGTCATCCTCACGCTAGTGCGCAGTTGGCCGCCCATGGCTGTCTTGCAGGCCGACCCGCGGTTCTACGAGATCGTGCGGCCGCTCAACCTGCCGAACTTCGGACCGCCCGCCACGTGAGCGAGCCCGCGGGCGGGCGCCGGCTGTTCTCCGTGCTGGTGAGCGTCGTCGTCGTACTGATCGTCGTGAGCACGCAGTATCGCAACGTCAATCCGTCGGCGCGCGAGGGGCGCGCCCGGCTGGCCAACCTGACCGCGCAGCCGATCGTGTCGATCCGGTTGGAACCGGTCGATTTCAAACCGACGATCGCCGCGCCCATCGACGTGACCGACCGCGAGAGCATCGCCGCACTCGCCGCTGCGCTGTCGCACCTGCCGGAGCACAATCCGAACCACCCGCATGCCACGAAGGCGGTGATCGTGCGCATCCGGTTCCCCGACCGGGAGATCGGCGGCACGCTGCAGCTCACGAGCAACGACGGCACGACGTTCTACTACATGAGCGACATCGAGAACGGCTGGGTGTTCGGCACGTATTTGGTGCCGCACGGCGAGGCCGTGTTCGATCTGATCGCCGCGCTGGCGGCGCGACCGCGGTGAGCGCGCGGTCGGCTACGGGATCGTGTAACTGAACGCCACCGCGCCGCTGAGCTTCCCCGTGGGATCGTCGGCCGGCAGGTACGTGCGCACATACTCAACCCTCACACCGCTCGGCCCTACGCGCACCCGCGTATACCCCGCGTTCGGGAACTTCTCTCCTGAGCCGTAGGCGTCGGCGTTGAAGAGCGAGTAGTTGTTGTCGGCGGGTTCCGACAGCGTCTGGTACGTCACGCCATCCAGCTGCTGATGCACCCAGATGTGGTCGTGCCCCTGAAAGAAGATCGTTACGTGGTTCTGCACGAACAGCTGATGGATGGGGGCCGCCCACGTGGGGCGGTTCGCGGCGAAGTCGTTGTTGCCGTTCTGGCTCTTGCCGCCCCACTCGTAGAGGCCGGCCACGTCCACGCCGCCGCGCTGCGTGCCCATCACGTGGTGCGCGAAGACGAACTTGTACTTCGCGGTGCTCTGCTCGAGCGTCTTCTTGAGCCACTGGTACTGTGCGTCGCCGTGCGTGATGTCCCACAGGTTGCTGCGCTTGGCGCCGCCATAGAACGGATTGTCCACGCACACTGGTGAGCCCCAGTAGGGATCGATCGTCACGAAGAGCGCATCGCCCCACGTGAAGGCGTAGTAGTTGCGCAGCAAGCCGATGTCGGGCACCTGCTCCGTGTTCCCGGAATAGAACGCGTCGGGTGCGGGCTGCGAGAAGAACCGGTTGCGCGCGTTCTGCGCCCACACGGCCACGCTGTTCGGGGTGCCATTCAAGAGGTAGCGCGCCGCCTGCTCGTGGTTGCCGTTCACGAGAAAGACGGGCGCCGACTTGCCGATGATGCCGAGATATGGACGCTGGATGAGATAGCGTTGCGTGACGAGCACGTCACTCACGATCGTCGGGTCGATCGTGTCCACGCTGAAGTCGTCGCCGCTCGTCATGTAGAAATCGGGAGTGTCGGCGAGCGCGGCGGTGAGTGTGCGCGTGTACAGCGCGGCGTTG
>CAIRBD010000356.1 GCA_903876745.1 uncultured Gemmatimonadota bacterium | reverse complement strand
CGTGCTGCGCGTGGGCTACGCCGAACAGAAGAAGCCGGTGACGATCGCGGCCGGTTCGGCGCTCACCATCGACTTCGCGATGGCCGTCTCGGTCGTCAAGCTGCAGGAGGTCGTCACGACGGCGACCGGTGAGCAGCGCAAGGTGGAACTCGGCAACACGGTCGCGACGATCAACGTCGGCGAGCGCGTGGCCGAAGCGCCGGTGAAGAACTTCGGCGATCTCCTCGCCGCGAAGGCGCCGGGCGTGCAGGTGATGCCCGGCAACATGACGGGCGGCGGCAGCCGCATCCGCATCCGCGGCACGAACTCGTTCGCGCTGTCGAACGACCCGATCTACGTCATCGACGGCGTCCGCATGACGTCGGCGAACAGCACGTCGATCGGCGTGGGCGGCACGCAGCCGAACCGCGTGAACGACCTTTCGCCGGAAGAGATCGAGAACATCGAGATCGTGAAGGGCCCGTCGGCGGCCACGCTCTACGGCACCGACGCGGCGAACGGCGTGATCGTGATCACGACCAAGAAGGGACGCGCCGGCGCGGCGCGCTGGACGGTCTTCGAGGAGCACGGGCAGATCCGTGACCGCAACGACTACCCGGCCACGTATGCCATCCTCGGCAAGACGCCTGGTTCGACGGTGCAGCGCAAGTGCCTCCTCAAGGAGCTCTCGGCGGCCAACTCGACGCAGTGCGTGATGGACAGCACGAGCGTCAATGACATCTTCGACAATCAGGACCTGACCCCGATCAAGCTGGGCGCCCGCGACAACTACGGCGTGCAGGTGGCGGGCGGTTCCGACGCGGTGCGTTACATGGTGAGCACCACCGTGCAGAAGGAGACCGGCCCGTTCGGCATGGCCGCCTTCTCGCAGCGCCGCCTCGACTCACTCCAGGTTCCTATCCTCGGTGAATGGTGGCGCCCGAACCAGATGGGCTCGGCGGCGTTCCGCGCCAACCTGGGCATCGCCGTGAACCCGCAGCTCGACATCAACGTGTCGACCGGCTTCACGCGTCTCGACCAGCGCCTGCCGCAGGTCGACAACAACGTGAACAGCTTCTGGTACAACGGGATGATGGGACCGGGGTATGCGAATCCCGGCCCGAGCTACAGCAACATCGGTTCGCTCGGACAGCCGCTGATGGGCTACCTGAACTTCACGCCCGGCGAGATGTTCCAGAACCTCGTGACGCAGAACGTGCAGCGCTTCATCGGCAGCACGAACATCAACTGGCGTCCGCTCAACTGGTTGCAGGTACGCGCTGACGTCGGCATGGATCTCACCGACCGTGACGACTATCAGCTGTGCCGGTTCACGCAGTGCGCCGATTTCGGCACGAACCGCCTCGGCTTCGCCGTTGACTCCCGTACGAACGTTCGCAACTTCACGTGGAACCTCGGCGGCACGGCCACCTGGCAGCCACGCACGTGGATCAACGTCAAGTCCACGGTCGGCATGCAGTATGTGAACTACCAGTCCCTCGGAACGACGGGACAGGGCTCCACCTTGCCCGCCGGTGCGACGTATCCCTCGGCTGGTGCGATCCCGGCCGTCGGCTCGGGCTCGACGCAGCAGAACACCCTCGGCTTCTTCCTCGAGGAGCAGGCCGCGATCCGCGACCGGCTTTACGTGACGGTGGCCGTGCGTCAGGACCGCAACAGCGCCTTCGGCACGAACTTCGGCGCCGCGACCTATCCCAAGTTCGCGCTCTCCTGGATCGCCTCGGACGAGGATTTCTTCCCGAAGATCAAGTGGATGGACCAGCTGCGCGTCCGCACGTCGTTCGGCGCGTCGGGCGTGCAGCCCGGACCGACCGACGCCTTGCGCACCCTCACCAACACGACGGTCAACCTCAACGGCACCGACGTGGCCGGCTTGCGGTCGAGCCTCCCCGGCAACCCGAGCCTGCAGCCGGAAAAGACCTCGGAGTTCGAGGGCGGCATCGACACCGATGTTGATGCGCAGCTTGCGCTGCAGCAACTCGATGCCCGTGGTGATCCCGATCTCGTCACGCGCCTGCGAGTAGCCCGTGAACGCCCAGCCGAGCAGCGAACCCGCGCTGGAGACCGTGACTTCGCCCGGCGTGATGATGCCGTCGCCGTTCGCGTCGCTGTAGGTGAACGGACGCGACCAGTAGCCGTTGAGCGGATACCCCGCGGCCTGCTGCACCGTCGAGTTGAGGCCGACCGTACCGAGCGGGTTGCCGGCCGGATCCTTGCCGAGCGAGACGAGCTTGTTGCCGTTGTGCGACAGCGACAGCGTGACGTCCAGGCCGATCGCGCGACGGTCGACGAGCTGCGCGTTGACCAGCATCTCGACGCCGGTGTTCTGCACCGAGCCGAGGTTGGCGCGGACGCTCGTGGCCGCCGTGCCCGCCGAGGGCGCGATGGTCAGATTGAACAGCGCGTCTTTCGTGTGAGAT
>CAIRBD010000355.1 GCA_903876745.1 uncultured Gemmatimonadota bacterium | reverse complement strand
TGCCGGTGCGCGACGAGAGTGCGAGGCGGTCGCCTTCCGGAGCCCACGCGAGGCGCTCCGCGGCGCGGTCGGCGTTGGCGGTGGTCTCGCGTGCACTCGTGACGGAGCGCACGACCACACGGCGCACAGACTCGGACGTGACGATGTACGCCACGCGCTGCCCGTCGGGGGAGAACTGCGGGGCGAGCTGCGTGCTCTCGCGATCGTCGAAGCGGCGTTCGGTGCCGTCGTTCGTGCGCAGCCATACGCGCGCTGCGGCACCGCGCCCTCGCACGAACGCGATAGTGCCGTCGGGCGCGAGGGAGGGTGCGCTCTCGTCGTCCGGCGTAGTGGTGATGCGTTCCGCGTCGCCGGCGGTGCCGTCTGCATTCAGGCGCACACGCCAGAGGTCCCAGTTGCCGCCACGGTCAGACGAGAAGACGACGGCCGCGCCGTCACGCGTGAACGCGGGATCACGATCCCACGCGAGCCCCGTGGTGAGATGCGACCACGCGGTGGCGCCGGACGATCGCAGATAGAGATCGCCGTCCACCGACACCACCACACGCCCGTCCGGCGCCCACGACGGGGACCGGGCCCCGTGCAGCGCGGCGCTGTCGGCGGCGGCTTGCTGGAGCAGGAATGCGGCGGCGAGGACGAATGACACGGAGAGACTCCGATTCTATATGGAAGGACGTGCGCACCAACTTACGGCCCCGGTGCGCCGACCGCTGGCGTTTCGTACATTCCGCGCATGACGTGGATCCAGACGTTCAACCCGATGGGCGAGCCCGGCCCGCTGCGCGACGCGTTCATGGCGCAGGCGAAGCTCTATCCGCCGGAGTACGCCAGAAGCACGCCCGGCGGCGCGCCGCCGGAAGAGAAGATCGTCGCGTCGCACAGTCTCATCCCGCTGGCGCTGCAGCACGCCTTCGCGACGTTCGGCGCGGCGATGAGCCCCGATCTCCCGCTCGAACGGCGCCATCACGAGATGATCGCGACGGTCGTCTCGGTGACGAACAACTGCCGGTATTGAAGGGAATCGCACGCAGAGTTTCTGCGTCAGGTCACACAGGATGACGAACTGCCGGCAGCGTTGCTGCGCGGCGAATGGCGTACGGCCCCCATGAGCGACCGCGAGCGCGCGATGCTGGCGTACGCGGTGGAGATCACCGAGGATGCGACGCGCGTGAGCCCGGCCACGCTCGACGGACTGCGCGCGCACGGGTTCGATGATACGGGGATCCTGCAGATCACCATCATCGCGAGCTGGTTCAACTACGTGAACCGAATAGCCGACGCACTCGGCGTGGGGCGCTAGAACTACAACTGACGTTGACGGTTAACGGTTAACCGTTAACGGTCCACCGTTAACGTCAGTAGTAGTCGCTCGTGCCTTCACATGCTCAAAAATGAGTCCCGTCTCGATGTGGCCTACTTCCTCTCTCGTGATGATCGCGTCGATGGTGAAATCGCGCAGATGGTGTGCATCCCGCATCATCACGTGCACGAGAAAATCGTTCTCGCCGCTCGTGTGGTAGATGCCCGCGACTTCCGGCAGCGTGAGCAGGTAGGACCGGAACGCGTCGTACTTCGCGCGTGAATGTTCGCGCATGCGCACCGAGATCATCGCCTGGAGGCTGAACCCCAGGGCATCGGGATCGACGTCGGCGTGGAAGCCGCGGAGCACCCCTGACGTGATCAACCGTTTGACCCGTTCGTGGGCGCTCGACGGCGCCAATCCGACCCGCGCGGCGATCTCCTTGTTGGAGAGCCGAGCATTGTTCGTCAGGGCGGCCACGATCTCGCGATCGATTCGGTCGAGGGGGTCGTTTGCCATGGTTGCTCCGTAAAACATTCGTTTGACTAAACATACTGTCGAAGGGAATACTGTCCAGTAGCAACTCACCGGACATTATTCGATGAAACACTTCGATTTCGATACGCTCGCCGTCCACGCAGGACGCGACGACTTCCGCGAGCTCGGCGTCCACGCGCCGCCGCTCGACCTCTCCACCACCTACCCGATCCCGGACCTCGCCGAGGGCACGGCCGACATCGACGCCATGCTGCGCGGCGAACGGCCGAGCGCGAACAACGTGTACGCGCGGCTCGCCAACCCCACTGTCGACCGGTTCGAGAAGGCCTTCGCCGAACTCGAGTGTGCCGACGACGCGGTGAGCTTTGGCTCCGGCATGGCCGCCGTCAGCGCCGCGCTGCTCGCGGCCACGCTCTGCGGCAAACGCCACGTGATCGCCGTGCGCCCGCTCTACGGCGGCACCGATCACCTGCTCGCGAGCGGACTGCTCGGCCTCGATGTCACGTTCACCGCGGCCGGCACGGTGAGCGACCATGTGCGCGCCGACACCGCGCTCGTCGTCATCGAGACGCCTGCGAACCCCACGATCGCGCTGGTCGATATCGCCGATGTGGTGCGGCAGGCCGGTGAGGTGCCGGTGCTCGTCGATTCGACTTTTGCGACACCGATCCTCCAGCAGCCGCTCCTGCACGGTGCGGCGATGTCGCTGCACAGCGCCACGAAGTTCATCGGCGGGCACGGCGACGTGATGGCCGGCGTGATCGCCTGCACGGATGAATGGGCCAGGCACCTGCGCCTCGTGCGCATCCTCACCGGCGGCGTGCTGCACCCGATGGCGGCGTATCTGCTGCACCGCGGGCTACAGACGCTCCCCATCCGCGTGCGCGCGGCACAGGCCAGCGCGATGGTGCTCGCGCAGGAGTTGCTGCAGCATCCGTCCGTCTCACGCGTGTTCTTCCCGGGACTCGCCGGCGGCGACCCGCACCAGTTGCTCGGCCGTCAGATGCGCGGCCCCGGCACGATGATCGCGTTCGAGATGGCCGACGGCTTCGACGCCGCGGCCTCCGTGATGCGCAACGTCACGTTGATGACGCCGGCCGTGAGCCTCGGCTCAGCCGACACGCTCATCCAGCATCCCGCGGGTCTTACGCACCGCGTGGTGGATCAGGCGGGGCTCGATGAGGGTGGAGTGACCGCGGGGATGCTGCGAGTCTCGGTGGGGCTCGAAGATGTGACGGCGCTGTGGAAGGATCTCGAGGCGGCGATCGAGATCAGTGCGCGGGTGGAACTCGTATCGCGATAACTACAACGAACGTTAACAGTTGACGGTTAACCGCTAACGGTAAACCGTCAACTGTTAACGTCAGTAGTCTTTACTTCACCTCGCGTATCGTCGCGATCCTATCCCCCTCGACGATCGCGTCCACCACCTCGATCCACTCAGTCACTTCTCCGAAGATCGTGTAGTCGCGCCCGAGCCGCAGGTTGTCGCGCAGGTTCACGAACCACTGCGAGTCGCCCGTGTCGTGCCCGCGCGTGCTCATCCCCACGGTGCCGCGCACGTGCGGGATGCTACCGAGTTCGTCGACAAGGAACCGAGGGTGCCCCACGTACTCGTTGGAGCCGGGGCCGCCGCCCTGGATCACGAAGTCGGGCTCCACGCGGTACCAGGTGCGGCCGTCGTACCAGCCGCTCTTCACGAGCGCGAGGATGCGCGCGGCCATCAGCGGCGCCACGTCGCCGCGCAGGCGCACAGTGAACGTGCCGCCGCCGCTCTCGCGGGCGAGCGTGACTTTCAGCACGTGCTCGGCACCGAGCGCGAGAGCGACGGCGTCGGCGGGGAGGTCGATCGCGAGTGTCTTGCAGCGCGCGCGCCCCACGAGGCCGAATTTGGAGGCGATGCTCACCGCCTGTTGCGACACCACGCAGTCAAAGTCTGTTGAGAGCGCCGCCACGCGCGGCGCGTCGGCGACCGTTGCGAACTCACCGATGCGATCGAGCAGCGCGGTGCGCGCGTCGCGCGACGTTTCGCTCGAGTCGCGGCGCAGCCGTTCGGCCGCGGTGAACGCGGCG
>CAIRBD010000354.1 GCA_903876745.1 uncultured Gemmatimonadota bacterium | reverse complement strand
TGGTGGAACGCGTCGTCCGGCGGCTGCG
The DNA here is from genome assembly GCA_903876745.1 of uncultured Gemmatimonadota bacterium. Taxonomy (GTDB): domain Bacteria; phylum Gemmatimonadota; class Gemmatimonadetes; order Gemmatimonadales; family Gemmatimonadaceae; genus Fen-1231. The sequence continues at coordinate 2,154 of CAIRBD010000354.1, read as the reverse complement.
CCCCGACTACCTCGTGCTCGACGATCTCGTGACGACGGCGTCGGCGGACGCGGCGGCGGGACTGGCGCACCGGCTGCGCCCCGCCACGCGCGTCGCGCTGCTCGTGTCGCGATTCGACGACGCGGGCGCGGCGCTCGTCGCGTGGGCCACGGCGGCCGGGAGTCCGGTAGACGCGGTCGTGTTCGCCATCGAGCCGGCGGTGGAAGGGGCGCTGCGCGACGGCGCCTCGCTGGCGACCGTCGACCGCTGGCTGTCGGGCGCCGCGCCGGCGCGCGAGTTCTGGGTGATGAGCGTCTCGGCGCCGGCGGTGCACGGCGAAGACGCGCAACGCCGCCTCGTGCGCCATGTGATGGCGTGGGCGTCGCTGCGGCCCGCCGTGCGTGGCGTGATCGTCGCCGATGCGGCAGACTACGACCAGCTCACGGGAATACGCACGGCGACCGGCCGATGGCGGCCCGTCGCCGCGGACGTGGCCCAGATGACCCGCGCGCTCGTCGAATCACCCTCCGTCGCGGTGCCCTGATGCCACGCCTGTTCACTCCCGAGACGTTCGCCTACCTGCGGGCACTCACGCGCAACAATCGCCGCGAGTGGTTCGAGGCGCACCGCCCCGAGTACGCACGGACGCTCCTCGCCCCGATGCGCGCCCTCGCCGAGGAGTTCGACGTGCAGTTCGCGACGCTCGCGCCCGAGTTCGTGGGCGACCCGAAGCGTTCGCTCTTCCGCATCTACCGCGACGTGCGGTTCTCCAAGGACAAGACGCCGTACAAGACGCACGCGGCGATGTGGGTGTACCATCGCTCGCCCGGGCGCGGCGTGGGCAAGGAGATTGACGGCGGCGCGGGATTCTATTTTCACGTGGAGCCGGGCGCGTCGATGGTGGCGGGCGGCCTCTGGATGCCGCCGCGCCCTTCGTTGAACAAAGTGCGCGCGCACTTCGACGCGGACCTCGCCGGCTGGAAGAAAGCGGTGGACGCACGGGCGATCCGCACGCGATTCGGCGGACTGAACGACGACGAGCCCGGGATCATGCTGAAGCGACTGCCACGTGGCTACGACGCAGGACACGCCGCGGAACGCTGGCTACGCTACAACTCGTTCACGGTGAGCCGGACGCTCACGGACGCGGAGGTGCTCTCGCCGAAGATCGTCGAGACGGCGATGAAGGACTTCACGGCGATGCTGCCGATGGTGCGGTGGCTCAACCGCGCGCTGGGCTACCTGCCGGCGACGACGCGCTGACGGGCCGGGTGGTTCAGCCGCCGCGGCCGCGCACGAGCCCTTCCACGCGGCGTGCCGGGTCGAACCACCGGCGCGCGGCGTTCCGCATCTCGCGCGCGGTGATGCCGCGGATGCGTTCGGGATAGTCCACGAGCTCGCCGAGATCGCGGCCGAACAGCCAGGCGTCGGCGATGTCGCCCATCACGGCGCCGCCGCTCTCGCGACGGATGGCCCACGTGCCGAGCGCGTAGCGCTTGGCCTGCGTCAGCTCGGCGTCGGTGACATCATCGTCACACAGGCGGGCGAACTCGGCGAGGAGCCCCTCGCGCGCGGCCTGCTCCTTCTCGGGCGACATGGCGATGTAGGCGCCGAAGGCACCGGCCTGGTGACGCACGAGCGGCATCGCCATCACCGTGTAGGCGAGCGAGCGCCGGTCGCGCAGTTCGTCGAAGAAACGTCCGCCGAGCCCGCTCGCGACGCCGGCGAGCATCGCGGCGTCGAAGCGCGCGTCGTCGCCGCGCGCCGCGCCGGGAAAGAGCATGGCGAGCGCGCTCTGCGCCTTGTCGCGCGATTCACTGCGTTCGGCGAATGTCGCGGGCCACGCGGGCGCCGCGACGGCGCGCCCCGGGGCGGGCGCGAGGCCACCGAAGTAGCGCGCCGCGAGCGACGCGATGTCGTCGGGATCGGCGTCGGCCACGCAGACGAGGACGCCCGTCGCGTCGACGGCCTGCGCCGTGTGCCAGCGCCGGAGCGTCGCGGCGTCGAACGCGGCGAGCGTCGTCTCCGTGCCAAGCAGCGAGCGGCCGTAGGCGTGGCCGCCCCACGCGCATTGCATCGCGAGCTGCATCGGCCGGCGGTACATGTCGTCGCGGAGCGACGCGATGTTGGCGAGGGCGACGGTGCGCTCCGCCTCGAAGGCGGCGTCACCGAAGG
>CAIRBD010000353.1 GCA_903876745.1 uncultured Gemmatimonadota bacterium | reverse complement strand
GGCGGCGGCGTCCTTGGCCTCGCTCTCGATGACAAGGTGCCGGCCCACGTGCACGTCGGTCACGGCGGCGAACCCGAGCGTATGCAGGGCCTCGGTCACGGCCTTACCCTGCGGGTCGAGCAGGCCGCGGCGGGGAACGATGTGCACGGCCACCTTGAAGCGCGTCATTCGGAGGAACCCTCGGAAGATTGCTGGTCGGTCGATGGATTGGGGCCGCGCCGCGGGCGGCGACGGCGACGTTTGCGCTTCAGTCCTTCGCTTTCGCTCTCGCTTTCGCGGGACGGCTCACGCGACGATTCCCGCGGTGTATCGCGCTGCGGTTCCCGAGCCGGTTTGTCCTTCGGCCGCTGCTCGCGGGCGGGCGGGCGGGGCTGCTGCTGCCGCGGCGGCTGGGGCGCGACGAACGGCTCGTCTTCATCCTCGATCTCGTCCTCGTCGATGCCGTCTTCCACGTCCACACCGTAATCCGCCGGATCGACGGCGGCGTGTTCGGCGGTGTTCGCGCCGCGGTCGAGCAGACCGCGCACGAGAGCCGAAAGGACGCCGGTCACCACGTAGAGAACACCGACCGGGAAGAAGAACGCCTTCGGCAGAAAGATCAGGCCGATGCCGAGTCCGATGAAGATGAGCAGGCCCACGACGCCGCGAACGGAGCGCAGGTTGAACGTCGGCCACGCCAGATACGGGATCTGACTGATCATCAGGAACGACAGGCCGGCCATCAGGACCCGCACGACCGTGTGCCAGGGCAGATCGCCGATGATCGTCTGCTGGTAGATGGGCGTCTGGCTGAACCACCAATACGAGGCGAGCAGGCCGCCGGCCGCCGGACTGGGGAGGCCGCGGAAGTGCGTCTTGGCGTGTCCGGCTTGCTCGATGTTGAACCGCGCGAGGCGCATGACGGCGCACGCGGCGAACAGGAAGACGAGGACCCAATCCCAGCCCTCGTGGCGCAGGACGGCGAAGTAGAGGAGGAGCGCGGGCGCGAGCCCGAACGAGATGGCGTCCACCAGCGAATCGAGTTCCTCGCCGAAGCGACTGCCGGAGTTCGTCGCGCGCGCCACGCGCCCGTCGAGCGCGTCGGCCACGCCGCCGATGAGGATGAGGCGCACCGCGAGGTCGAACTCGCCGCGCGAGGCGCTCACGATCGCGTAGACACCGCAGAACAGATTGGCCAGCGTCAATCCGTTCGGCAGCATCACCATCCGGGGGCGGGGGAGTCGGGGGCGGCGCATCTTACGGCAACTCCGCCAGCACCGTGGTGCCGCTCAGCGTGGTCTCGCCCACTTTCACGCGGATGCGGCTCGTCGTGGGGACGAACACATCCACGCGCGACCCGAAGCGGATGAGGCCGAACCGGTCGCCCTGCCGCACGACGTCGCCGGCCTTGCTGTAGGTCACGATGCGCCGCGCGACGAGCCCCGCGATCTGCCGCACGAGGATCCGCCGCGCGCCCGACACGATCCCCACCGACATCTGCTCGTTTTCGAGACTGGACTTCTCGACGGCGGCATTGAGGAACTTGCCCGGGTTGTAGTGCACGTACTCCACGGTGCCGCTCACCGGATACCGATTGACGTGCACGTTGAAGACGTTCATGAAGATCGAGATGCGCAGCGCCTTGCCGTGCACGAACGTCGGTTCGTCGATCTCGGTGATGTGCACGATGCGGCCGTCGGCGGGCGCGATGACCAGCGTGTCGCCGCGGTCACCCGTGCGCTCGGGGTCGCGGAAGAAATACGCGACCCAGAGCGCGACGATGGTGAGCAGGAAGGCGAGCAGCCAGAGCGCCCACGAACGGCGGGACAGGGCAAGCGCGAAGCCGCCGCCAGCGATCAGCACGGCGGTGACGATGAACGGGATTCCTTCACGGGCGACGTTCACGAGATCCTCGAACGGTCGAGCGCAGCCCCTGTGAGGCGCGCGTAGGCGTCGAGGTAGCGCGCGCTCGTGGCGGCGACGACCTCGTCTGGGAGGGTGGGGGGCGGAGCGTTGCCATCCCAACGGCCGGCGCGACGTTCGGCATCGAGCCAGTCGCGCAGCGGTTGCTTGTCGAAACTCGGCTGTGCCCGGCCGGGTGCGTACTGGTCGGCGGGCCAGAAGCGCGAACTGTCGGGGGTCATCACTTCATCGATCAGCAGGATGCCTCCGTCGACGAAGCCGAACTCGAACTTCGTGTCGGCGATGATGATGCCGCGCGCGGCCGCCACGTCACGGCCGCGTTCGTAGAGCCGGCGGGCGAGCCGCTCGAGTTCCGCGGTCGTGTCGACGCCGAGCCGCTCCTGCATGACCGCCACCGTGATGTTTTCGTCGTGGCCCGTCTCGGCCTTGGTCGCGGGACTGAAGATGGGGCGTGCGAACGGGCTGCTTTCGAGCAGCCCCGCCGGCAGCGGCTCGCCGGCGAGCGTCCCCGTGGCCTGATATTCCTTCCACGCCGACCCGGAGATGTAGCCGCGCACCACGCATTCCACCGGATACACCGCGGTGCGCCGGCAGAGCATGGAGCGGCCGACCAGCGTCGCGCGATACTCCGAGAGCTCGGGCACGAGGCGCACGATCTCGTCCGCGTCGCACGTGAGCATGTGATGGGCGATCTCGTCCTCGAACTGCCGCAGCCACCACGCCGTGACTTGCGTGAGCACGGCACCCTTGAACGGCACCAGCTCGCGCATGATGACGTCGAACGCGCTCACGCGGTCGCTCGCGACGAGCAACAGGCGGTCGTCCCCCACCGCGTAGACGTCGCGCACCTTGCCGCGCCGTACGACGGGCAGCGGCAGGTCGGTCGTTCCGACGAGCGGGCTCATACGCGGACGTCCTCAGTGGGCACGGCGCCGGCGCCGTGGTGGAGCAGCAGGGGCGCCACGACTTCGGCGAGGAACTCGTCCACCTGCTGCGGCGCACGCCCCACATAGCGGTGCGGGTCGGTGGCGGCGCGCACATCATCGATCGGCACGGCGAACGCCGGGTCGCCGGCGAGCCGGTCGAGCATGTCGTTGGCGACCCCTTCGTCCTTCATCGCCCGCGCCGCCGCGATGCTGTGGCGGCGGATCACCTCGTGCGCCGCCTGTCGGTCGCCGCCCGCTTCCACGGCGCGCACGATCAGCGATTCCGTGGCCATGAACGGGAGTTCCTCCATCACGCGGGCGTGGATGCGCGCGGGATGCACCTCGAGTCCGCCCGCCACGTTCTCGAGCAGGATGAGGATCGCGTCGGTCGCGAGGAACGCCTCGGGGATCGCGAGCCGCCGGTTCGCGCTGTCGTCGAGCGTGCGCTCGAAGTACTGCACGCTGTGCGTCTGGTTCGCGTTGGATTCGAGCGAGAGGACGAAGCGCGCGAGCGAGTTGATGCGCTCCGACCGCATCGGGTTGCGCTTGTACGCCATCGCACTCGAGCCGATCTGCTCTTTCTCGAACGGCTCCTCGATCTCGCCGAAGGCCTGCAGCATGCGCAAGTCGCTCGCGAACTTTGCGGCGCTCGCCGCGATGCCGCTCAGCACGTCGAGCACCTGCGCGTCGATCTTGCGCGAGTACGTCTGTCCCGACACGGGGATCGAGGCGGGGAAGCCCATCGCCGCCACCACGCGGCGGTCGAGCTCGCGCACCTTCGCGTGGTCGCCGCGGAACAGCTCGAGGAAACTCGCTTGCGTGCCGGTGGTCCCCTTCACGCCGCGCAGCGGGAGGTTCGCGATGCGATGGTCGAGCTCGGCGAGGTCGAGGACGAGGTCCTGCAGCCAGAGCGTGGCGCGCTTGCCGACCGTCGTGAGCTGCGCCGGCTGCAGGTGCGTGTAGCCGAGCGTCGGCTCGGCGCGCCATTCACGGGCGAACGCGCTCAGCGTGCCCACGACCGCGAGCAGCCGCGCCCGCAACAACTCGAGCCCGCGGCGCATCTGCACGAGGTCGCCGTTGTCGGTCACATACGCGCTCGTCGCGCCGAGATGGATCACGCCGCGGGCAGCTGGCGCGGCGTCGCCGAACGCGTGCACGTGCGCCATCACGTCGTGGCGGAATCGCTTCTCGTACACGGCCACGGCGGCGAAATCGATGTCGTCCAGGTGCTCGCGCATCTCGGCGACCGCCGCCGCTGGGACGTCGATGCCGAGGTCGCGCTCCGCCTCGGCGAGCGCCAGCCAGAGCCGGCGCCACAACCCGTGGCGGGTCTGCGGCGACCAGAGCGTGAGCATCGCCTTGGACGCGTAGCGCTCGGAGAGCGGCGAACTGTAACTCGAATGGGAACTCATCGTCCGATCTGGAAGTCCGAGAAGAACATCTGCCCGCCGCGCTCGAAGTACATGCGGATCATCCCGCGCCCGCTCAGACTTTCGAGCACACTCTTCGCCTGCTGCGCATCCGTGATGTTCTGATAGCCGATCGTCGGATTGCCGATCTGCAGCACGACGTCGCCCGACTGGAGCCCCAGATTGTCGGTGACGTTCTTCGCGATGCCCACGATGAGCGCGCCCTTCGGTGCGCGGATGTTCCGCTCGCCGCGGATGGCCGGCGTGAGCGTCACGAGCTCGATCTCCTTGAGCACCGCGACCTTCTCGGCCGTCACTTCGGGGAGGTCCTCGATGCGCACGGACGCCTGGAACTCGCGGCCGGCGCGCCGCACGACGAGCGGCGCGCTGTCGCCGACACGCAGTTCGAGCTGTTCCGCCTCCCAGTCGTAGGCGTTCCGCAGCGCACGATCGCGGGAGCGGAGCAACACGTCGCCGGGCTGGATGCCGGCCGACGCGGCGGGAGAGCCAGGCACCACGCTCTTCACCACGGCACCGCTCGAGAGCAACTCGCGCGCGTTCGTCCCCGCATTCGACGGAAAGTCCATCTTCACGCCGATCCACGGACGCCGTGCCTTGCCGTGCGCGAGCAGGTCCTCGGCCACACGGCGTGCACGGTCGATCGGGATGGCGAAGCCGAGGCC
>CAIRBD010000352.1 GCA_903876745.1 uncultured Gemmatimonadota bacterium | reverse complement strand
GATCGACGAAGCCGTGGCCGTCGCGCTGCGGCGCAACACGGACGTGCGCGGCGCGCGCGTGCGCGCCGACTCGACGCGCGCCGAGGAACGCATGGCGAGGGCGTTCACCAATCCGGTCCTGAGCGTCGCGCCGGCGAATCCGTATCAGTACTCGCTCGCCGCGCCGCTCGACCTCGGACCGCAGCGCTGGTATCGCGTCGCCGCGGCGACCGCGGCCACCGGCGCCGCGACGACGGACGCGCGCGACGCCGAACGTCTGGTGCGGTTCAGCGTGCGGCAGGCGTTCGCCGACGTCCTGCTCGCCGAGTCGATCCGCGAGGTGGCCCGCGACACGCGCGACGTGGTGCGCGAACTCCTCACGGCCGATTCGGCGCGCGTCCGCGCGGGTGACGCCCCGGAGCGCGTGCTGGGACGGAGCGAGCTGGAACTGGCGCGCGCCGAAGCGGCGCTCGCGCAGGCGGACGCCGCGGCACGCGGCGCGCGGCTCGCGCTGCAGCAGCAGATGGGGACGGAGCATCCCGATCCGTCGATGCGCGTGGAGGGGACCCTCGCCCTCCGCGGCGCGCGCGTGCCCGACAGCAGCGCCGCCGTCGCGCTGCTCGCCCGACGCCCCGACGTCGAGAGCGCGCGCCTGCGCACCGACGCGAGCCTCGCGAGCCGTTCGAACGCGGGCGCGCAGCGCATCCCAATGCCCGGGCTCACGCTCCTGCAACAGCGAGAGGAGCCCTTCCCGAACGGGCAGCATTATGCGCTCGGCGTGAGCGCGTCGATCCCGGTCTGGAACTGGTTCGGCGGCGACGTCGCCCGCGCCGATGCGAGCGTGGCGCTGGCGCGGCTCGCCGAGGAGCGCGTCCTTCTCGGCGCGCGCATCGAAGTGCTCGGTGCGGAGGATCAGTTCCGTGCGGCCACCGTGCTCGCCGAGCGGTACGATGCCGGGTTGCTCGCCAAGGCGCGCGAAACCCTCGAGACGGCGCGCTACGCGTGGCGCGCGGGTGCGATCTCGTATGTGGACCTGCTCGACGCGGTGCGCACCTGGGCCGCGACCCGTGCCGAAGCCGAGACGGCGCGGCACGACTACTGGATCAGCGTCTGGGCGCTGGAACGCGCGCTTGGCAGGGAGGTGACGACACCATGAAGCGACTGCTCTTCCTCGCGTTCGCCCTCACGGCGGCGTGCCGCGACGCGGCGCCGTCGGCGGAGGCCGCGCCGGTGGATCGCGGCGGCGATATCATCCTCGCCATCGACTCGCCGAAACTCGCGGCGCTCACCATCGGTACCGTGGGCGCGACGCAGGATCGCGTGCTCGCGTCCCTGCCCGCGCAGGTCGTGCTCGACGAAGACCATACGGTGCGCGTGACGTCGCCGGTGAGCGGGCGGATCACGGCGCTCCTGGCGCATCCCGGCGACCGCGTCGCCGCCGGCGCGCCGCTCGCGCACATCTCCTCGGGCGACCTCTCGCAGGCGACGAGCGACGCCGCCAAAGCCGAGGCCGCCGTCGCGCAGACGGCGGCGGCGCTCACGCGCGCCGAGGACCTGTTCGCGCATCGAGTGATCGCCCAGAAGGACCTCGAACAGGCCCGTAGCGACGCCGCGCAGGCGAGGGCGGAGTCGGCGCGCGCGCGTCAGCGCGCCGAGTTGCTGGGCGGCGGCGCGGACGTGCGCGGCGATTATGTCCTGCGTGCTCCCGTCGCCGGCACCATCGTCGATCGTTCGGCGAACACGGGCGCCGAGGTGCGCTCCGATGGCGCGGTCGTGCTGTTCACTGTGTCGGCACTCGAGCAACTCTGGCTCGTCGCCAGCGTGCCGCAGCGCGACCTGCCCTCCGTCGGGTTGGGTTCGACGCTCTGGTTCCACAGCGAGGCCGCTCCCGGCGCCCGATTCGAGGCGAAGGTCCAGTGGATCAGCGATCAGCTCGATGCGGCGACGCGCACGGCGCAGGTGCGCGCCGTGCTCGGCAACGACCGCAGGACGCTGCGCGCCGGCGTGATCGGACAGGCGCGGCTCGTCGCGCGCGATCCGACAGTGCTCGCGACGGTGCCATCGGTGGCGCTCGTCACGAGCGGCCGCGAGACCGTCGTGTTCGTGGAGAAGGCCAAGGGGCGGTTCGAGCGTCGCACCGTCCACGTCACCGAGGACGACGGCACCGTCGCGCTCGTGAGCGCCGGCGTGCGCCCCGGCGAGCGCCTCGTGACGCAAGGGAGCCTGCTCCTCGCCGCCGAAGCTGGCCGGCAGCCTTAGCCCGCGCCCTCCATGCTCCGCCGTCTCGTCCGCTTCGCGCTCCGTCAGCGCCTGCTCGTCCTCGGTGCGACGGTCCTCGTGGCGCTCGTCGGCGTGCGTGCGTTCGTGCAGCTGCCCGTCGAAGCCTTCCCGGACGTCGAGGATGTGCACGTCCAGATCATCTCGCTCTGGAAGGGGCACGCCGCCGAGGAGATCGAGCAGCTGGTGACGCTGCCCGTCGAACGGCAGATGAACGGACTGCCCGGGATCACCAATCTGCGCTCGACGTCGATGTTCGGGCTTTCGGTGGTGACGCTCACCTTCGACGACAATACCACCGACTACTTCGCGCGGCAGCAGATCCTCGAACGGCTCGGCGCCGTCACCGTCCCGGCCGGCGTACAGCCGTCGCTGTCGTCGCTCACCAACTCCACCGGCGAGATCTACCGCTACACGGTGAATGGCACGCGGCCGCTCGTCGAGCTCAAGGCGCTCGAGGATTGGCTCATCGAGCCGGCGTTCCGTACTGTGCCGGGGATCGCCGACGTCGTCTCGTTCGGCGGGCGCATCAAGCAGTATCAGGTGGACATCGACCCGGCGAAGCTCCAGGGGTACGGCGTGTCGCTCGCGCAGGTGGAGCAGGCCATCGCGAACGCCAACGCCAACGCCGGGGGCGGATACATCGAGCACGGCTACGAGAAGCAGGTCGTGCGCGGCGTGGGATTGTTCCGCTCGGAGAACGACATCGCGCGCGTCGCCGTCGTGTCGCGCAGCGGCAGCGTCGTGACTGTGGCCGACATCGGCCGCGTGCAGATCGGCGGCGCGCCGCGGGAGGGGATCGTCGCCAAGGACACGGCGGACGACGTCGTCGAAGGGATCGTGCTCATGCGCAAGGGCGGAAACGCGCTCGAGGTACTCAAGGGCGTGCGCGCCAAGGCCGCGGAGTTGAACGCGACCCGTCTCCCCAAGGAGGTGCGGCTCGCGCCGTTCTACGACCGCGCGACGCTCGTGTCGCACACGGTGCGGACCGTCGAGGAGAATCTCGCCATCGGCGCGGTGCTCGTGCTCGTCATCCTCGTCGTCTTCCTCGGCGACTGGCGCAGCGCCGTCATCGTGGGACTCGTGATCCCGCTGTCGCTCCTCGGCGCCTTCATCCTGATGGACCTGCAGCATGTGCCGGCGAACCTCATCTCGCTTGGCGCGGTCGACTTCGGGATCATCGTCGACGCGGCGGTCGTGATGGTCGAAGCGTTCCTCGTGCGCCTGGCGCTCGCGCCGCCGCCCACGGAGCAGGAACTCGTGCGCCGCACGGCGGAGCACGAGCGGCCGGCCGTCGATTTTCACGTGCGCGCCGACGTGGCGCGTCGCGAACTGTTCGCCGGCGTCGCGGAGAGCATGGGCCGTCCGATCCTCTTTGCGAAAGCCATCGTCATCACGGCGTTCCTGCCGATCTTCACGTTCCAGCGCGTCGAGAAGCGCATCTTCTCGCCGATGGCGTTCACGCTCACGTTCGCGCTGCTCGGATCGCTGCTGCTTTCGATCACGCTGGTACCGGTGCTCGGCAGCCTGTGGATGAAGGTGAAGCCGCACCAGGCGGAGCCGCGGGCCGCGCAGTGGCTGCAGCGCCTCTTCGCGCCCGTGCTCGACGCCGTGCTGCGCCGGCCGCGCCAGACCCTGGCGGCCGCCCTCGTCGCGCTCCTCATCACGCTCGGCATCGCGACGCGACTCGGCACCGAGTTCCTGCCGGCGCTCGACGAGGGGAACATCTGGCTCACCGTCTCGATGCCCGTCGGCATCTCGGTACAGCAGGCCAAGGAGATCGAACGTCAGGTGCGCCGTGTGCTGCTCAGCTATCCCGAAGTCACGCAGCTCGTGTCGCACATCGGCCGTCCGGACGACGGCACCGACGCCAAGGGGATCAACAATCTCGAGGTCTACGCCGACCTCCGGCCCCGGGATGAGTGGACGTCCGCCCACGCGAAGGACGACCTCATCGCACTGATGGCGAGACGGCTCGAGGCCATCCCCGGCATCGAGATGAACTTCTCGCAGTACATCAAGGACAACGTCGACGAGGCGCTCTCGGGTGTGAAGGGTGAACTCGTCGTGAAGATCTTCGGCCCCGACCTCGAGACGCTGCAGCAGAAGGCGGAGGAGATCCGCCGCGTGATGGCGCGCGTGCCCGGCGTCGCCGACCTCGGCGTCGAGCAGCAGTTCGGACAGCCGCAGCTGCGGTTCGAACTCGACCGGGACGCGCTCGCCCGGCACGGCGTGCAGGTGGCCGACGCCGCCGACGCCATCGAGACCGCCGTCGGTGGCCGGGCCGTGACACAGTTCTACGACGGCGACCGAGTGTTCGACGTCCGCGTGCGCCTCGACTCCGCCGCCCGGTCGGCGCCGAGCGCGCTCGAGCAGGTCATGGTCTATGCGGCCGACGGGCATGCGGTGCCGCTCGCCAGTCTGGCGCGCCCCGTCACCGCCGACGGCGCCTCGCGCATCTCGCGCGAAGCGAACGAACGGCGCATCGCCGTGAAGTGCTCGGTGCGGGGCCGCGACGAGGGCGGGTTCGTTGCCGAGGCGCAGCGACTCGTCGCGAAGGACGTCGCACTCCCGCCCGGCTACCGCGTCACCTGGGGTGGGCAGTTCGAGAACCAGCGCCGCGCCGCCGCGCGCCTGGCCATCGTCGTCCCGGCGGCCCTCGCGCTCATCTTCATCGTCCTCTTCGCGACCCTGCAGTCCGTGCGGCAATCCCTCCTGATCCTCGCCAATATCCCGTTTGCGATGATCGGCGGGATGCTGGCCCTGTTCGGGTCGGGCGAATTCCTGTCCGTCCCCGCGTCGGTGGGGTTCATCGCCCTTCTGGGCATCGCCGTGCTCAACGGACTGGTGCTCGTATCCTATTTCAACGACCTGCTTCAGCAGGGCCTGGCGCTGGACGATGCGGTGGTGGAAGGCGCGCGGCGGCGTCTCCGGCCCGTCCTGATGACTGCCAGCATCACCGCCCTGGGCCTCGTGCCGCTGCTCCTGGCCAGCGG
>CAIRBD010000351.1 GCA_903876745.1 uncultured Gemmatimonadota bacterium | reverse complement strand
GGCTACGGCAAGCTCAAGGATCGCACGTTCCGCATCGGGCACATGGGCGACCATTCGGTGGATGGCCTGCAGCGCTGCCTTGACGCGTGCACGAGCGCACTGGCGTCGCTCGGCGCCGCCTGACCCAGCGAGCGACTACGCGAAGCTGACCTCGGTCGCGGTCGCCTCGCGCCACCGCGCGCCCAGCAGCAGCTCCGCCACCGCGCGCCCGCGATGTGCGAAGATGCGGCGCAGCTGTCTGCGGATCAGCGGGTGCGCCAGACTCGAGAACGGCGCGAACGGCAGTTCGTAGCGCACCGCATCATCCACCCGCACGCCGCCCGGCACCTCGTGAAACGTGTGCGTATGCACCCACGACGCGTACGGCCCGCGCAGCTGCTCATCCACGAACTGCCCCGGCGGGCTCCACTGCGCGATGCGCGTGCGCCAGCGCATCGGGACCCCGTACAGCCGGATCGTGTAATCGATCAGCGTCCCTTCGGCCATCGCGATGGGACGCGGCGTATCGATGTGAAAGCCGAGTTCCGGCGGTGTGATGCGCCCGAGGTTCTCGGCATCACAGAAGAATCCAAAGACGTGATCGATCCCCAGCGGGAGCGTCAGGGAGGCAGTGAGCGAGTGAATCACGAGTAGAATATATGGACATCCGCCCCAATTGTCCAGATTATATCTTGACAACTGGCGAAATTGGGTCTAGGTTTTGTTCAACAATATGAAAACCGCGAACTCCGAAACGACTTCCGGCGGTCTGTTCCCCGTTCGAATCGTCGCGCTGCGCAGCGGGCTCACGCCCGACCTGCTGCGCGCTTGGGAACGGCGCTACAAGGTCGTGCAGCTCCAGCGCTCGGCCGGACGCCAGCGCCTCTATAGCGAGGCCGATGTCGAGCTGCTGACCCTGCTGCGGCGCGCCGTGGAGTCGGGGCGCCCCATCAGTCAGGTCGCGTCACTCGACGCGGGTGCCCTTCGGACGCTGATCGACGAGAGGGCGCGCAAATCGGCGCTCGCGAACACGCCGCCGAGCGCGGCCATCGTGACGGAGAGCGGCGACTCTGTGATCGCCACGGCGCTCGAGGCCGTGGTGCGGTTCGATGCGGACGCGTTGTCGAACGTCCTGCGCCGCGCCGCGCTGCTGCTCGGTGTGGACGAGATGCTCGACGGTGTGCTCGGCCCCCTGCTCTTCACGATCGGGTCGCTCTGGCATCAGGGTGTGCTGCGCCCCGCCAACGAGCACATGGCGAGCGAGGTGATCCGCGGTACGCTCACGTGGATGATGGAGCACTCCGAGCCGGCGCCGAACGCTCCGACGGTCGTGGTGGGGACGCCGATCGGCCAGGTGCACGAACTCGGGGCGATGCTGGTGGCGGCGGCGGGTGCGGCGGCACGTTGGCGCGTGGTCTACCTCGGCGCGAATCTCCCCGCGGCGGACCTCATCGCGGCCGTGAAGAGCACGGGTGCCACGGCGCTCGCGTTGAGCATCGTGTATCCGATCGCGGACCCGATCGTGACGGCGGAGTTCCGCGACCTGCACCGCGCGCTACCCGAGGTCGCCATCCTCGCGGGCGGGCGGGCGGCGGACCAGTACGAGGTCGTGCTTCGCGAGGTGGGCGCCGTGCGACCGGCGAGTCTGGCCGCACTGCGCGCCTGGTTCCGCGCCCGACTCGCGGCGGCCTGAGCTACATCTTCACGCCGCGGTCGAGTTGCTCGATCGTCTTGGTGGACGGCGGGCGTTCCTTCTGCAGGCGCTTCGCGACCTTCTCGGCCTGCGACAGCGCGCGCAGCACGTTCTCGCCGGCGAGCTTGCGCAGGTCGGCGTCGCTCCAGCCGCGCATGACGAGCGCCGCAAAGAGCTTCGGATAGTCGGCCTGCGACTGCAGGCCGTCGGGGAGTTCGTCGTCGACGCCGTCGAAGTCGCTGCCGATGCCGATGTGATCGGGGCCCGCGACCTTCTTGATGTAGTCCAGATGATCGGCCACGTCACCGATGGTCGCGTGCGGCGCGGGATGCGCCGCGTCCCACGCCTTCATCTCGGCGCTCACCGCCGAGGTGTCACGGCCGAGTCGCTGACGCAGTCCGGCGAGGATGGCGCCGCGCGCCGCGCCGTGTGCGAAGATCTTCGGCGAGTCGAACCCGGGGACGAACGTGACCATCACCACACCGCCGTTCTTCGGCAGGCGCTTGAGGATCGAGTCGGGGACGTTGCGCTTGTGGTCGACGAGCGCGCGCGCCGACGAGTGCGAGAAGATCACGGGCGATTCGGTGACGTCGAGCGCGTTGCTCATCACGCCCGGCGAGACGTGCGAGAGGTCGACGAGCATGCCGAGGCGGTTCATCTCGCGCACGACTTCGCGGCCGAACGGGGTGAGTCCCTTGTGCTTGGCGCTGTCGAGGGCGGCGTCGGCCCAGTCGAGCGTCACGTTGTGCGTGAGCGTCATGTAGCGCGCGCCCATGTCGTAGTACATGCGCAGCGTACCGAGCGAGTTCTCGATGGCGTGCCCTCCTTCGAGGCCGAGCATCGAGCCGACCTTCCCCTGCTTGAAGGCGGCGCGCACGTCGGCGGCCGTGGAGGCGGTGACGAGCTTCTCTGGATATTTCGCAATGATGCGGCGCGCGATGTCGAACTGTTCGAGCTGCATGCGGGCGTAGCCGGAGTCCTTGGCCTCGCCGGGGATATAGATGCTCCAGAACTGTCCGCCGAGTTTGCCGGCGTTCATTCGCGCGAGATCGGTCTGGTGCGGCGTCGTCTTGCGGAGGTCGTAGGCGTCCACGTCGCGCGGCGCCGTCTTGCTCTCGCGGATGGCCCAGGGCAGGTCGTTGTGGCCGTCGACGAGCGGCGTGGTGGCGAGGAGCGCCTTCGCGTGGGCGAGCGCCTGTTCGGCGGTGAGGGGCTTGGCCGACCGCTTCGGCGCGGGCGTCGAGGCCGCGGCGGACTGCTGCGCGGCCGCGGGGGCGACGCACGGGACCGAGAGGCACGCCACGACGGCGAGAGCGAGGACAGGGCGCATGAGGGGAGCGGGCTGAGTTGAACCAGCGGGCGGACCGAGGGTATCTCGAATAGTTGCACGGCGCGGCCCTCGGCGAAAGAGGAGCGGCGAGCCGCGTTGCCGGTCCCGCGCACGCCGCGCACATTGGGGGCACCATGCGCATCATCCCGACGTTTTCCGCGATCACCGCCGCCCTCGCTCTCGCCACGGCGTACGCGCCTCCTGCGCGCGCGCAGCAACCGCAACAACCGGCGCCGCCCAACGTGACCGGCCGCGTGCAGGAGCCGTCCGGCGCGCCCATCGAGGGCGCGCAGGTGGAACTCGAGGGCGTCTCCATCCGCGCGCGCACCGGCGAGACCGGGGCCTTCTCGTTCAGCAACGTGAAGAAGGGCACGCACGAGCTCACCGTGCGGCGCGTCGGGTTTCTCGCGGTGACGCACACCATCTCCGTGGAAAGCACCCCGGTGAGCATCGAGATCCAGATGGTGCGCAGCACGCCGACACTCGACACGGTGCTGGTGCAGGCGAAGGTGAAGGTGCTCGCCGGCGTGGTGGCCGACTCGGCGGGGCACCCGATCCCGGATGCGCGCGTGGAGATGCTCGGCGCGAGTCATGGGACGACGACGTCGGGCCCCGACGGCTGGTTCCGGTTCACCGACGTGCGCACGGGGCCGATCGTCCTGCGCGCGCTGAAGGCGGGGTGGGCCGCCGGCAAGGTGAGCGTGCGCTTCGAGGAATCACGCGGCGTGGTGATCCATCTCGACGCGCTCGACACGCTGCGCCTCACTGCCGACAAAGCGCTGCAGCTGAGCGGGCTCGGCAACAGCGACGCCGCGGCGTGGACGGAAACGCAGATGCGGATGGTGGGGCGATCGGGGCGCGCGACGGTGATCTCGCGGCAGGAGCTGGAAGCGTTCGACGAGTTGCCCCTCGGGCAGGCCATCCAGCGCACGCCGAGCGGGCAGATGATCTCGATCGACCTGCAGGCAACGTACAACGAGGCGTGCATCCTGCTCGACGGTCGGCGGGTGGTCGGCAACGCGACGCTCGACACGTACCACGCCGAAGATGTGGAGTTCGTCGAGCTCTATCCGCCGGGCACGGAGGCGACGGGCTCGGTGGGACGGTACCTGCGGTCCGCGGGATGCCGCGCCGTGGTCACGTCGGGGATGCGGCGCGGCGTGTTCTACGCGGTGGTGTGGACGCGGTAGGGGGTCTCTGGACGGGGAGGGACTTCCTGCGAACTACTTTGCCGCGGAGTTTCGCGGAGCCGTGCGGGGAGGGTCGTTGCGGTACCTCGGCCACGCGGCAGAAGGGAGTGACGCGGAGACTGCAACAGTAAAACAATGGGAACTGCGAACGGCGGCGCGAATCCTGAGGATTCGCGCCGTC
>CAIRBD010000350.1 GCA_903876745.1 uncultured Gemmatimonadota bacterium | reverse complement strand
TAGCCGTAGCCGAGCCGGTAGCGCGAGCTGCGCCGGAACTCGACGTCGTTGAGGATCGTGCCCGCCAGCGTCACCTGCACATTCCGTAGCTGCTGCACCGCGTACTTCAACTCGTCGCGGTCGGTCTTGTCGGCGCGCGCTACGAGGAGCAACGCATCGGCGTGCGCGCCGATGAGCGCACCGTCAGTGAACAGATTGAGCGGCGGCGTATCGATGAGCACGTAGTCGTACTGCCCGCGCAGGCGCTCGAAGAGCGGCTGCAGACGCCCCGCCACCAGGAGGTCGGCCGGGTTCACGCTTGGCGAGCTGCCCAGCGGCAGCACGTCGATCGTGCCGCCCCCTTCCATCTGCACGCGCCGGATGCACTCGCCCGGCGACGCCTGCCCGTACATCAGATCGAAGAAGCCCGGAGCCGGCGGGATGCCGAACACGTCGTGCACCGTGCCGCGCCGCGTCTCCGCGTCGATCAGGATCACCCGCTGCCCCTGGTGCGCCAGCGTCACCGCGAGGTTCACCACCGTCGTCGTCTTGCCGTCGCCCGGCAGCGCGCTCGTCACCACGATCACACGCGGAGGACGCGGCGGCGTGAGGTAGTTCAGATTCGTGCGCAGCGTGCGGTACGCCTCCGCCGCCGGCGTCTGGTATTCGCGCCCCGCAGCCGGCTTCGATTCGTCGCCGTCCTTGGGCGTCGGGAGTCGGTACCCCACGCTCCGCGCCTGCTGCTGGAGGTTCGGGATGATCCCCACCACCGCCACGCCCACGATGTTCGCCAGATCCTTCTCCGTGCGGATCGTCGTGTCGAGCCAGTCGCGCAGGAACGCCACCGCCACGCCCACGAGCAGCCCGGAGAACACGGCCACGGCGAAGATCAGCGTCTCCGAACTCCCGCCCTGCTTGTTCGGGTTCACCGCCTCGTCGAGCACCGAAGCCGTGGAGTCCTGCACCGCCTCCTGGATCTGCGCTTCCTTCAACCGCCCCTGCACGAGCGTCATCATCTCCTCGACGATGTGACGGGTGCGCTCCAACTTCGCGTACTCGATCAACTGCTCGGGTACTTTGTTCATGCGGCCCAGGGCGAGCTGGATGCGCGGCCGCAACGACGCCAGCTGCTCGTCGAGGTTCGTGAGATACGTGACCGTGCGCTTGCGGATGCTCTCCTGCGACTCGCGGATCTGGCGGTCCAGGTTGCGGATCGCCGTCGCATCCGGCGTGTAGCGCGTCAGCTCCAGCGAGCGCTGCGACATCAGCCCCTCGTAGCGCCCCACCTCGGAGCCGGCGATCCCCGAGCGCTGGAAGTCCGGCGTCGCCAGCAACTTCTGGAGGAAGAGCGTGCGCGCGAGGAGCGTGTCCGGGTTGCTCAGCGGCTCGAGCGCGCGCGTGATCGACTCCTTCTGCTGCTCGATGTCGCGCTGCGCCTGCTGCAGCTGGACCAGTTCCTGCCCGAGCATCGCCTGTTCCTGCTGCACGCTGCTGATCTGCTGCTTCTCCAGATAGTCGCGCATCGCCGACTCGGCATCCGTCACGTCCGCGCTCAACTGCGCCATCTGTCGCTGCAGGTAGTCCACCTGGTTCTTCGCGCCGCTGCGGTCGAGCTCCATCCGCCGGTGCACGAACAGGCGCGCCACGGCGTTCGGGATGTCACGCGCCAGGGCGGAGTCTTTCCCCGTGTAGGAGATACTGAGGACGTTGGCGTCCTTGTTCGTCGGCTGCACGACGATCTGTCCGCGCAGCCATTCGGCGGTCTGCACCCGCGGGTCCACCGAGATGTTGAAATGCTCGAGCAACCGCCCGTCACCGGTCAGGCTGAAGTCGCCGCCGATGATACGGAGCGGCACCGAATCCGGATACGTGCCGATCAGCGAATCGGGCGCGATCGTGTGCACCTCGCGTCCGGCAGGAGTGTTCAACACCCGATACGAGAGCGACGGGGCATCGGGCGCGAGATGCGCCCTCGAGACGTACCGACTGCGCACCGGCGTCGCCGGCTGCGTCACGTACAGCCGCAGACCGAGCGAGTCGACCGCTTCCGCGGCGAGCGTCCGGCTCGTGATCACCTCACCGGCCATCGCCATCGAACCCTGATTGTCGACCCCGAACCCATACATCGCGGCCGGACCCATCTGCGTCGCTTTCTTGTCGTCGATGCGCACGGTGGCCGCGGCCGTGTACGTCGGTTCGACCTGCCGGGCAGCGACGAGCGCGGCCACCACGGCGAGCCCCACACACACGACGATGATCCACGCGCTGCGCGATACGGTCTGCCACGCGCGGCGAAGATCGATCTCCTGATTCGGCTCAGCGAACGGCTGCTGAAGGGCGGGCAGATTGTCCACTGAGGATCGCTACCGGGTGAGGATGAACGACGCGCCGAGGACCACCGAAACGAGCTGCGCGAGCTGATAGATGCTCGACATCGTCGACATATTCCGAATGAAGAACTCCTCGTCCTGCACGAACACGGCATCGCCACGTACGATGTCGACCGCGGAC
>CAIRBD010000349.1 GCA_903876745.1 uncultured Gemmatimonadota bacterium | reverse complement strand
CCGCATCGCGAGCCGTCTGCGGGAACGGCGCCGGCCGCGTAAGTTCTTCGCAGTGTCCCTCGGATCCGATCCCGCGTCGCCCCTTCTCACCCGAGTTCCCCTCATGCGATCACGCCGACTCCTCGCCCTCCTGCTCACGGGTGTCGCCGTGTGGGCCTCCGCGCCGCTTCATGCGCAGGGCAAGCCGCTCGTCACCGCCAAGGATCTCGGCAAGTGGGAAGGACTCGGCGCCATGAAGCTCGCGCCGAACGGTCAGTGGCTCGCCTACGCGATCACGCGCGGCAACGAGGAGAACGAGCTGCGGCTGCGCGGCGCGGCCCGCGACACGACGATCGCGATGCCGTACGCGACACAGCCCGCGTTCTCCGCGGACTCGAAGGTCCTCGCGTATCTCGTCGGTGTGTCGCCCAAGGAACGCGACAAGCTGCTCAAGGACAAGAAGCCGGTGCACACGTCGTTCGCCGTGCGCAGTCTGGCGACCGGTGCAACGGTCGCGATCGCTGACGTCGCGTCGTTCGCGTTCAGCGCGGACGGTCGCCTGGTCGCGGCCACGAAGTATCCCGCCGAGGGCAAGAAGGCGGCGGAGGTGATCGTGATCGACGTCGCCGGCGGCGGGCGTTTCGCCTTCACGAACGTGGGCGAGTCGGCGTGGAGCGACGCGCGCGCGCTGCTCGCGTTCACCGTCACGGTGGACGGCGGGGCGGGGAACAGCGTCCAGCTCTTCGACGGATCCACCTTCGTCACCCGCGTGCTCGAGACGTCGCCGTCGGTCTATCGCGGGCTGGCGTGGCGCGCGAAGAGCGAGGATCTCGCCCTCCTGCGTTCCCGCGCGGACAAGGAGTTCGCCGACACGGCGCACGCGGTGATCGCCTGGGTCGGTGTGACTCGCGCCGGCGCCACCGCGACGACCCTCGACGCGGCCGTTGCGGGCGCCGTGCCGACCGGTCTGCGTATCGCGGACTATCGCCGGCCCACGTGGTCGAAGGACGGCGGCATGCTGTATGTCGGTCTGCGCAAACGTGAACCCGCGGCCGAACTCCCCAAGAAGAGCGATGAGAAGATTTCCGACGTCGAGATCTGGCATCCGAAGGACGTGCATACGATCCCCGATCAGCGCTCCAGCGAGCAGCGCGACCTGCACAGCACGATGCTTGCGACGTGGCGCGTCGGCGCGCCGAAGATCGTGCAGATCGGCACCGACCCTGCCGAACAGGTCACCGTCCTCGAGGGTGACGCCCGGGCCGTGGAAACGAGCCGCACACCGTACCCGTTCGGGCAGATGTTCGGCCGGCGCGACGAGGATCTCTGGCTCGTCGACCTCGCCACCGGCGGGCGCAAGACGCTGCTCGAGAAGGCCCGGCACGTCTTCCTCGGCGACCCCGCGGGCCGGCACGTGGCGTGGTTCGACGGTCGGGACTACTGGAGCGTGGACGTGGTGAGCGGCGTCCGCACGAATCTCACGAGCACGCTGACGACACAGCAGAAGATCGATCTCGTGGACCGCGAAGACGACCACCCCACCGACGTGCTTCCGCCCATCGGGCAGCCGTCGTGGACCCGCGACGGCGCCCTCCTCGTGAACAGCGCCTACGACGTGTGGTCGCTCGCGCTCGACGGATCGGCGGTGCGGCGCCTCACCGATGGCACGAAGGAGGGCGCCGTGCATCGGGTGGCCACCTTCGGCGGCTTCAATGCGCCCGCGTCCGAACGTGCCGTCGACTTGTCGAAGCCGGTCTACTTCACGCTCTTCGGCCGGCGGACCAAGCACAGCGGCTACGCGCGCCTGGCGCCGGGCGCTCCGGTGCAGCGCCTGGTGTACGACGACGCGAGCGTCACCGGCCTCGTCCACGCCGACAGCGCCGACCGCTACGCGTTCACCCGCCAGCGCTTCGACCAGTCACCGAACGTGTACGT
>CAIRBD010000348.1 GCA_903876745.1 uncultured Gemmatimonadota bacterium | reverse complement strand
GGAACACGTGCAGGTACTGCGCCCCCACCGGCAGCGCGCGACTCGCCACGTACCCCGCAAAGAGGCTCACGAGGAGCGCGTACGCGAACCACTGCCCGAGCTGTTTCCCCATGCCGAACGTCCCCGGCGGCATGATCGTCATCACAAAGCGCGGCCCCTGCTTCGCCTTTGCGATGAACTCCGGCGATTTCATGTCGGCCATCGAATCGGGACGAGGCGCCATGTAATCGCCCGCCGGCAGGTTGAACTGCCGCAACGCCGCCATCACCTCGTCTTCGCGCGGCATCTTGGGGTAGTCCCCTTTGTGCCAGGGCAACACCATGTGCACGAGCGAGCTGAGCATGAAGACGGCGACGGCGGAGAGGAGGATCGGAAACCACAGAGCATGCAGGCCGGTCATTTTCTTCTCCTGAGAGAGTGCGGGAATAGTAACTCCCATCGAGGTAACTGACGAGAGGGAACCCGCGGCCACTCAGGTCGCCCGCCCTCCCCCTGCCCCCTCCCCTCCCCCTCCCCCTTTCCCTCCCCCTCCCCCTGTATTCTCCCTCAATGAAAAACCACGACGCCGACCTCACCCTCGACCCGTCCGACTGGGCCGAGTTCCGTGCCCTCGCCCACCGCATGGTCGACGACTCCCTCGACCACGTCGCGACGCTCGGCGACCGGGCACCCTGGTCGCCCATCCCGGCCGACGCGCGGAGCGCCCTCACCTCCGAACCGCTCCCTCTCGCCCCACAGGGCGCCGAGGCGGTCTACGGCGAGTTCGTGGAGCGCATCCTCCCCTTTACCAACGGCAATCGTCACCCCCGCTTCTGGGGGTGGATCCAGGGCAACGGCACCCCGCTCGGCATGATGGCCGACATGCTCGCCGCCGGCATGAACGCGCACCTCGCCGGACTCGATCAGCCGGCGAAGCTCGTCGAGCTGCAGGTGATCGCGTGGCTCGCGGAACTGATGGGGTTCCCCAAGGACTCGTCCGGCCTCCTCGTGAGCGGCGGTTCGATGGCCAACATCCTCGGCCTCGCCGTCGCGCGGCACGCCAGGGCGGGCTACGATGTGCGCGCCGAAGGGATGTTCGGCGGGCCGCGCCTCACGGTGTACACCTCGACTGAGATCCATAGCTGGGCCCAGAAAGCCGTCGAACTGTTCGGCATGGGCAGCACGTCGCTGCGCAAAGTGCCCGTCGACGGCGCGTTGCGCGTGGACGTCGCCGCGATGCGCGCGATGATCGCCGCCGACCGCGCGCGCGGCGACCGCCCCATCTGCATCATCGGCTCCGCCGGCACGGTGAACAGCGCCGCCATCGACGACCTGAGCGCACTCGCCGACCTCGCCGCCGCCGAACAGCTCTGGTTCCACGTGGATGGCGCGTTCGGCGCGCTCGCCGCGCTCTCGCCCGAGCTTCGGCCGCTCGTGGCCGGCATGGAGCGCGCCGATTCGCTCGCCTTCGACCTGCACAAATGGGGCTACCTCCCCTACGAGATCGCGTGCGTGCTCGTGCGCGACGCCGCGGCGCATCGCGCGACGTTCGCGCTCACGCCGAGCTATCTGCGCGACGAGGGGCGCGGCGTGATCGCCGGCGGACTGCCGTTCGCCGACCGCGGTCCCGAACTCACGCGCGGGTTCAAGGCGCTCAAGGTGTGGATGACGCTCAAGGCCGAGGGCGTCGGGCGCATCGCCGACGTGATCGAGCAGAACGTGGCGCAGGCGCGCGAGTTCGCCGAGCGCGTTGCGCGCATCCCCGGCGTGGTCGTCGTCGCGCCGGTGTCACTCAACATCGTCTGCTTTCGTGTCGCGCCTGAGGGCACGACGCCGGAGCAACAGGACGCGCTCAACAAGGAGCTGCTACTGCGCATCCAGGAAGAGGGGCTCGCAGTTCCGAGCGGCTCACAACTCGGCGGGCGCTACATCCTGCGCGTGGCGTGCACGAACCATCGCAGTCGATGGAGCGATTTCGAGGCGCTGCTCGAGGGCGTGTCACGGATCGCGGCGGCGCTCGGCTCCAAGGCCTGACGCCGGCGACGCATCACCCGACGTTCGCGCCACCCAACCCGCAGATCACGCCCCACTCCGCCGCGGCCACCGGCGTCACCGACAGCCGTCCGATGCGGAGCAGCGTCATCTCGCTCAGTTCCGCATTGGCCTTAATGGCCTTCAGCGAGACCGGCCGGGGCAACCGATCGACGGCGCGCACATCCACCATGAACCAGGTGGGGTTCGACGGGTCGCTCATCGGATCGAAATGCGAGTGCCCCTTCTGCGTCGCCGTGTGGTCGGGGTACCCCTCGCGCACCACTTCACAGATGCCGACGATCGCCTGCGGCTCGGCCATCGAGTGGTAGTAGAACACGCGGTCGCCGCGTTTCATCCCGTCACGCAGGAAATTGCGTGCGGCGAAGTTGCGCACGCCGTCCCAGCAGGTGGTGCGCCCGGCGGCCAAGAGCAGATCGTCGAACGAGAAGACGGACGGTTCGCTCTTCACGAGCCAATAGCGCCGCTCACCCTCGGCGCGCGGTGCGAACGCATCAGCCCATGGACCGGTCGGCTTCGCCACGACGGGCTTCGGCGCGACCGGCTTCTTGCTGGTCGCGGTCGTCTTCACCGTCGCCTTCTTCTTCGCAGCCATGCACGCTCCCAAGAAAAGCGGGTGAACGTTCGACCGTTAACGGTACACCGTTCACCCGCCGTGGCTTCTTATTTCCGCCCCTCCCCCCGTTCCCTCCCCTCCCCCTCCCCCTTCCCCTCTCCACTCCCTCTCGCGGAATCGCTACGCGATTCCACGCTTGATCGCCTTCAACACCGCGTCGCCAAAAGTATCTATCTCGTCCACCGACGTATACACGTTCGGCGTGATGCGGATGCCCATGAATTCCGGGTGCACGATGGGGGTCGTGACGATCTTGTACTTGTCGAGCAGCCACCCGCCGAGCTTGCCCGGGTCGATCCCCTTCACGTTGAACATGCAGATGGCGCCGCTCTTCTCCCCGGTGAGCGGCGTGAGCACTTCCACGCGGTCGCTCGAGGCGAGCAGCCGTTCGGCCCAGCGATTCCTGAGATAGCGGAGCCGCGCGATCTTGCGGTCGGCGCCGATGCCGCGGCTGAACGCGAGGGCCGCACTCACGGCGTTGAAGTTCGCCTGCGGATGCGTGCCGATCTCCTCGTACTTGCGGATGTTCGCCTTGTTCCCCTCGCCCGACCCCATCAGCGACCAGAGCTGCGGGATCTTCGCCTGGCGCACGTAGAGGAAGCCGGTGCCGATCGGTGCGAGCGTCCACTTGTGGAGCGACGTGCCGTAATAGTCGCAGTCGAGCTCGTCGCGCGTGAATGGGAAGTGGTTGAAGGCGTGCGCGCCGTC
>CAIRBD010000347.1 GCA_903876745.1 uncultured Gemmatimonadota bacterium | reverse complement strand
CAAGACCGCGATGACCCGCACGCTCGGCAGCGAGGGACTCACCTCGATGGCCAGCGCTTCCCGATTGCCCTCGTCGATCACGTTCACGGTCCGAAAGCGCCGGCCGTCGTACAGTGTGTCCGTCATGAAGTCGATGGCCCACGACTCGTTCAGTCCCGCCGGCGCGACCAGCGGGCGCAGCGCGCGCTTCGGCACCCGCTTCCGCGTGCGCCGCGGGAGATTGAGCCGCAGCGCACAGTAGACCCGATGCACCCGCTTCGGATTCCACCACGCCCCGTCGAGGCGCAGTTGATCGAAGCACTTCCAGAAGCCCCACCGCGCGACCGCCTGCAGCGCCTGGATCACGTCGCCGTCGCGCAGCTCGCGCGGCAGCGGAGGCTCGTAGTAGGCCGTCCGCGACAATCGCACCGCTCGGCAGGCCCGCGTCACGGTGAGCCCGTGCTCGTCGACCAGGAGCGCGATTGCCGCCCGCTTCGCGGACGGCCCTACAGTTTTCGGTGGAGGACGTCCTTGATCGCGGCGTTCTCGAGCGCGAGCTCGGCGTACATCCGCTTCAGTTTCGTGTTCTCGGCCTCGAGCTCCTTGAGGCGCGCCAGTTCGCTGACCGTCGCGCCGCCGTACTTCGACCGCCATTTGAAGAAGGTGGAGCGACTGACACCGGCTTTCCGCAGGACCTCGTCCACCGGCATGCCGTTCTCCACCTGCTTCAACACCGCAACGATCTGGGGCTCGGTAAATCGGGACTTCCGCATGTCGCCTCCAAAGATGGCGCCACCAAAAGTCCCTTTATCATCGTCAACCGGCTAGGGGAGCTTACCATTGGGACCCGATTGTCTAGCTCAGTTTGGCGGGAATGGCGGGGGGACCCTCAAAGGCTGTTCGGCTTGGTATCCCGATTCGTTTTCGTTAGGCCTGAGCGGTGAGACGCGAGCTGTCCCTTGAGGCGCATTGCTCGAGCCGGAATGGAGAACGGCGGTCGAGTGTTCTGAAGTGGCCCGGTCGCGTTGTGTGGTCGAAAGTTCGATCGCGCCCGTGACGCCGCGAACGTCAGATACGAATCAAAGTCGCGCAGATTCCTTCTAGCGCCGACCGCTCGGTCGCGCCTTCGACCGCTTGTGCCGCGTCGTCTTCTTCGCTTTGATCGATATCACCTTGGGGTCCGCCTCCATCGCCTCGCGAATCCCCTCGCCCACGTCGTCCGCCATCGTCTTTCGGATGTCGTCCGCCAAATGTGCGTACCGTTCCGTGCTGCGCTGGTCCCGGTGACCGAGCAGCTTCCCGATCAAGAAGAGCGAATACCCCCGGCCACCCGCGAAGCTGGCAACGCTATGCCGCAAGTCGTGGAGTCGCACATCCCCGAGTCCCGCCTTCGCGCGCGCGGCATACCAGAGCCGCTGGATCTCCCGCAGCGGCTTCATGGGGTCGCGGCCGGGGAAGACGTAGGGCGAGCCCTCCACGCGCACCTGTCCGGCCAACAGTTCCTTCGCCGGTGCGCTCAGCGTGCGCACGCTCTTCCTGGACTTCGTGTCGGTGAGCGTTGCGAAACCGCGCCCCAAGTCCACGTCCGCCCAAGCCAGCGTCAGCGCTTCCTGTTCACGCCAGCCGGTGAACATCAGGAACCGCAACGCCGCGACGGCGACGGGGTTTGCGGGCTGTAGCTCCGACTTGAACATCCCCGCGTTCGGCTCGCGCCGCTTGGGGTGCGCCTTGCGCTTCTCGAGTTCGTCCTCGTGCTCGGGGGCAGGCGGGAGTCCAACCGTCTCGGCGATGCGAACCGCTGAACCGAGGCGCGCCATTTCGTCGACCGTCAGGAACCGCTCACGGCCCTGCTCAGGGAACCACTCGATGTCCTTCGCTGGATTCTTTCCGGTCACGAGATCCCGCTTGGCGAGCCAGTAGAAGAACGAGCGAACGAGCTTGCCCACGCGGTTGGCCGTGACCGGCTTCTTCCGGAGCGAGCGGTGCAACTCCGCTACATCACGCGCGGCGACCTTGGCGACCGGCAGGTGACCGAGGGCTGGCATGATGTAGAGGCGCCCGAGGCTCTCGTAGAACTCCATCGTTCGCGGCTTTCGGCGGCCGACGCCGTCCTCTTTGTACTGCTCGAACAGTCTTGCGACGGTTTCCTCTTTGGCGGAGCGCCGTCCCTCGGCCGTCTCCTTCGCTGGGTCGTCTCCCTTCGCCACGCGGGCTAGCAGCGCCGTGGCTTGGGTCCGCGCCGCGTCGGGCGTCAGGGGACCGTAGGCGCCCAAAGTCACCCGCCGACGGACCAAGTGAAGGCCTGGGGCGTAGTAGGCCACCATGAACGACGTAGCGCCGCTCGGCTTGACCCGGACGCCGAACCCCCGTGTCTCGCGATCCCAGAGGAAGAGATCGCCCGCCTTCTTGGGCTTGAGCGCGTCTACGCTCCGTTTCGTCACTTTGCCGCGCATGGGCGCCTCAATCACGACAGGGAGAAGTACCAGGTAACTAGCGGGTAACCACGCGAAAGCAATCTGTGGGAACGCGCGGGAAACGCAATAGTGCGTATCTCCCTATGATAGCGAGGAGAACGGAAAGCCTAGGAATCCGCAGGAACACCGCGCGCTCTGCTTCCCAAGCTGGACGTCGTGGGTTCGAGTCCCATCGCCCGCTCTGAACGTTTTCGCTCTCCTGGAGTGAAAAACCCCTCTCGGACAAGCTCCGGGAGGGGTTTGCGTTTGCTGCGGCTCCGTCGAGTGCGCGGGCGCCTCATGCGCGCGGTCGTCGTGAGCCTCCGCTGAACGACCGTCGGTTCAGCGCCTCGTCCACGCGAGCAGATACCCACACGCTTCCCGCCCCGTCGCGTTGTACTGCGCCGGCACCGTCGCGGCGCTGTAGAACTCGAACGCCGCGTACGTCGCGCTCACCGTGCCCGCGGTCGTGTCGCGCAGCGCCTGCTGCACGCCGTCGACATACGTGATGACAGGCCCGCGGCTGCCCCGCCGCGCCCGCGTCGGTCCGCAGAGCACGATGCCGTGCTTCGCGAGCAGGTCGTGCAGGCCGAGCCCCGTGCGGTCGCCGGCGATCAGGTCGTCCGTCGTGACGAACTTGCCGGCGCCCATCTTGCGACGCGTTTCGAACGGTTCGAGCGAGCGCGACTCCATCGTCGACGGAGCCGCCGTGGTCGTGACCGCGGCCAGTCCCGTGAGGCGCTCGAGGCCGACGGACACGTCCGCGGTGTCGGAGGCGAGCAGCACGAGTTGCTGCTCGGCGTAGCCGAGTTTCCGAACCTGCACGGCCGCGCTGTCGGTGGTCTTCCAGCGCGTGAGCCAGTTGAGGGGGACGGCTCCGGCGGCGTCGGTGCGCACGCGCAGATCGCTGATGACGTCGATCACCTCGACACCCTCGAGCGGAAGTCCCGTGCTCGCGTCGTACACTCCGAGCAGCCGCGGCCGACGCGTTGCCGCGGCCTCTCGTCGCGGGCCGGTGGGAGTCGGCGGAGACTGCGCAGCGCTCCGCGCACTCAGCGCGGGCGATGCGCCGGCGACGAGCAGCGCGATCAACAGCATCGGACGTCGTTTCGAGAGCACGCGGTGAAACCTCCGCTTCGATACGGATGCGCCCTGGTCGTAGCTGGCGCCCATGAGCGGTCGGGGACATGATTGACACATTGGTCCGGCAACATCCTTTACACAGGGACTAGGCCTGAATGATGTAGTCGCGTTCGTCGAAGGTGGCTAGTAGGATGGAGTGAAAGTAGATCGACCACAGCCCATCGTCGGTT
>CAIRBD010000346.1 GCA_903876745.1 uncultured Gemmatimonadota bacterium | reverse complement strand
TCGCCGCCTTGGCCAGCACCACGCCGCGCCGCACGATGACGAGGCGCGTCGTGTCGTTGGTACTCCAGAGGGCGTCGTTCACCGTGGAGTCGTTGGCCGTGTAGAAGAACCGGAACGACGCGGTATCGCCGACCACCATCGTGCGTCCACCGGGCGCGATCGCCACCGCCAGCGACGCGTTGCCACCGACGCTCGTGGGGTCCGACGTGCCGCCGCCACACGCCGTCGCGCCGACGAAGAGCGCGGCGAAGAGCGCGGCGAGCGCCGCGATCGAGCGCGTGACGCGGACCGACGCGCGGGATCGCGGGGCGATCGGGGTGCTGGACGGCACAGGGTCTCTCCGGGGCTGGGACGTGACGCGTGGCACGCGTCCTCGCGTCGCCACGAGAATGATACCCGGCGCGGGCCGTCATGAGCCAGCGCGCCCGGCAACTTTCGCCGGCGCCGCGGAGTTGATTACGCGAGTACGCTCTCCGCAGGCGACCACACTTCGAGGCTCACATGACCGCCACCAACCGCCAGTTCCATCTCGCCTCACGCCCCACCGGCGAGCCCAGTGTCGACAATTTCCGCCTCGTCGAGTCGCCGATCCCCGAACTCGCCGACGGCGAGGTACTCGTGCGGCATCACTTTCTGAGCCTCGACCCGTACATGCGCGGCCGCATGAACGACGCCAAGAGCTACGTCGCCCCGCAGCCGCTCGACGCCGTGATGCAGGGGGGAACCGTCGGCGTCGTCGCCGCGTCGCGCAGTGCGCAGTACGCCGAGGGGGACACGGTCGCCAGTCACGGCGGCTGGCAGGAATACGGGGTGTATGACCCGTCCAAGCCGGGCCAGCTCCACAAGATCGACACGGCGCGCATCCCGCTCTCCGCGTACCTCGGCGCCGTGGGCATGCCCGGCATCACCGCGTGGTACGGCCTTCTGAAGATCATCCAACCGAAGGCGGGGCACACGGTGGTGGTGAGCGCCGCGGCGGGCGCCGTGGGCAGCGCCGTGGGCCAGTTGGCGAAGCGCGCGGGCGCGCGCGCCGTGGGCATCGCGGGCGGCGCGGAGAAGTGCCGCATCGTCACCGAGGAGTTCGGCTTTGACGCGTGCGTCGACTACCGCGAACACGGTGATGTGAAGTCGCTCGCCCGCGCGCTGAAGGCGGTGTGTCCCGACGGCATCGACGGCGACTTCGAGAACGTGGGCGGCATGGTGCTCGACGCCGTGATGTTCAACGCGAACCCGTTCAGCCGTGTGGCGCTCTGCGGCATGATCTCGGGGTACAACGGCACACCCATCCCGATGGCGGCGCCGCAGCTGCTCCTCACGAACCGGATGACGATCGAAGGGTTCATCGTGCGTGAGCACATCGATATCTGGCCGGCGGCGCTCGCCGACATGGGCGCGCTCGTGGCGACCGGCGCGCTCAAGTACCGGGAGACGATCGCCGAGGGGATCGAGTCGGCGCCGGAGGCGTTCCTCGGGTTGTTGAAGGGGCGGAACGTGGGGAAGCAGTTGGTGCGGTTGGTGTAGACGCCCGGTTCCGGCGCCCGGCGTCGCCGGCATGCCAGACGACGCGGTTGCCGAAGTACTGAGTGGAGAGGAGGGAAGAGAGCGGGGCGCCCGTGCTGGCACGGACGCCCCGCTCTTTCGTGCGGAACCGCCGACCCATACGTTCGACGACACGCCCGTCATGGAGATCGCGATGCCGCATTCCCTGCGCGCCCGTTCCGTCGCCCTGCTCGCGGCCCTCACGCTCGTCGCCGCGACTTCTGGCTGCGCCCGCATGTTCGGCGGTTCCACGCAACGACTCACCGTCACGAGCGATCCGCCCGGCGCGCGCGTGTTCATCGCCGGCGCCGATTCCGGCGTCACGCCGCGCGTGCTGCGCATCAAGAGAGAGTTCCGCCCGCTCGAACTTCGTGTGCAGGGGAGCGGTGCCGCCGCCGACACGCGGACCATCGGCCGGGAACTCAGCGTGTGGGGCGCGTTCTTCGACCTTCTGTTGATGGGCAATGGTGCGTTGGCGTGGCAGGCCAGCAACACGGCGGGCATCATGGGCACGCTGTTCTATGCGGGGCTCGGATTCGGCGTGGACGGCTTCACCGGATCCATCTGGTTGCTGCAGACGGACTCGGTGCACGTCCGGTTGCCGACGGCGGCAGCCAAACCTGACGACGCCCCGAGCGCTCCGTCGCCCGCGACGCCTGGGGTGCCATCCGAGGAGCCACCGCAGGACGAAAAGCCCACGGACGCACCCGAGGCTGCGATGCCTCGAGCGCCGCAAGCGCCACC
>CAIRBD010000345.1 GCA_903876745.1 uncultured Gemmatimonadota bacterium | reverse complement strand
GTGCGGTCGCGCCCCGGCGTGGCGGCGGTGGCGGGGCTGGCGCTGGGCCTCGTTGCCGACTCGCTCACTCCCGGCGCGTTCGGTGCAGGGGCGCTCGCGATGACGGTGGTCGGGTTCGGCGCCAGCTGGCTGAAGGCGGCGTTCTTCGCCGATAACGTCGCCTTGAACGGGATGTTCGTGTTCCTCGGGAAGTGGGCCTTCGACCTGCTCTTTCTCGCGAGTGAACGCCGACTGCAGGGAACGGACTTCCTCCTGCAGGCGATGCTCTGGTCGCCGCTCGCCGCGGCGGCGACAGCCGTGGTGGGCCTCATCGTGCTGCTGGCCGTGCGGCCGGTGCTCGGAGCCCCGCGCGCGTGAGTTTTCACCCCAACGACGTGCAGCGCCGCGGGCGCATCGCGTCGGGGGTGCTCTTTGCGACCTTCCTGTTCCTCGTGGGTTCGTTCTTCCGGACGCAGATCCTGCAGCACGCGCAATACGTGCTGCAGTCGGAGGAGAACCGTCTGCGCGAAGTGCCGTTGCCGGCGCCGCGCGGCGTGATCTACGACCGGCGCGGCGCGATCATCGCGGAGAACGTGCCCGGCTATTCGGTGTCGCTGCTCTCGCCGCGCGAAGACTCGCTGCGAGCCGCGCTCAAACGGCTCTCAGGCACCGTGTCGATCACCGACGACCAGGCGGAGGCGGTGGTGCGTCGTTACCGGCGCAATCCGAACCGACCGGCGGTCATCTTCGCCGACGCGACGTTCGACCTCGTGTCGAGGCTCGAGGAACATCGCGTGGAGTTCCCTGGGCTCATCATCCAGGCGACGCCCAAGCGGTTCTATCCTGACGGCGCGGCCGTGGCGTCGCTCGTGGGCTACACGGGCGAGATCAACGAGGGAGAGTTGAGCACGCTCGCGGCACAGGGATACAAAGCGGGACAGCAGATCGGCAAGGCGGGCATCGAGAAGCAGTACGAGAAGCGGCTGCGTGGTCGCGAGGGCGTGCGGTTCGTCGAAGTGGACGCGCGCAACCGCGTCGTGAAGGAGGCGGGCGCGCGCCAGGACATCAGTCCCGACGGCGCGCCCCCGCTCTACACGAACCTCGACCTCGACCTGCAGAAGTTCGTCGCCGGGATCTTCGGCGACTCGCTGCAGGGCGCGGCGGTGGCGATCGAACCGCAGACGGGCGAAGTGCTCGCGTTGCACAGCGCCCCGTCGTTCGACCCCAATCGGTTCATCGGCTTCATTCCCGCCGATTATTGGCGGTCGCTGCAGAACGACCCCCGCCGGCCGCTCGTGAACAAGGCGATCCAGGGGCGCTATCCGCCGGGCTCCACATGGAAACTCGCCACGGCGATCGTGGGGCTCGAGGAAGGCCTGGTGAAGCTCGGCGACCACATGCCGATCCCGTGCACCGGCGGGATGCAGTTCGGCAACCGCTACTTCAAGTGCCACGACAAGCGCGGCCACGGCTCGGTGAACCTCACTGAGGCCATCGAGAAGTCGTGTGACGTGTACTTCTACCAGCTCGGGCTGCGCATCGGCCTGCTCAAGCTCGTCGCCGGCGGCATCACGCTCGGCGCGCGCGAACGGTCGGGGATCGATCTTCCCAACGAACAGCGGCCGCAGTTCCCCACGGCGCCGGCGAACGAGTACTTCGATCGCCGCTACGGCGCGCGCGGCTGGAACCAGTCTGCGTCGCTCAACCTGGCGATCGGCCAGGGGGAGAACTCGCAGACCGTCGTGAACATGGCGCGCTTCTACACGGCACTCGCCACCGATGGCGCGGCGGCACGCCCGCAGGTGGTGCGTGCGGCGCCCGACCGGCAGCGACTGTTCCAGCTCGACAGCGTGCAGATGGCCGGCATCCGCGGCGCGCTCGCCGGTGTGGTGAGCCGCGGCACGGCGTCGGCGTCACGCATCCAGGGCATCGTGCTGGCCGGAAAGACGGGCACGGCACAGAGCGGCAAGTTCCAGGGAGTGGCCGAACTCAATCACGCGTGGTTCGTGGGCTTCGCGCCTGCGGACGAGCCGAAGATCGTGGTGGCCGTGATGATCGAGTTCGGCGGTCACGGGACGCGTGCCGCGCATATCGCCTCGAAGATCATCGAGCACTATCTGAAGGTGACGGCGCAGCAGTTCATCTCGACGGAGGGTCCGTGAAAGCGCGCGTCGTCACGGACTGGCCGCTCGTGCTGCTCGCGCTCAGCCTGTCGGCGTTCGGCGTGTCGATGGTGTTCTCGGCGGGGCAGACGGATGTCCCGACGCTGGTGGCGCATCTGTGGCACAATCAGCTCGCCTGGGTCGCGCTCGGACTCGCCGCCGCATGGCTCGCGAGCCGTCCGAGCGTGCGTTTCCTCGACTGGGCCACGACGCCGGCTTATGCGGGCGCCTGCGTGGTGCTGTTGCTCCTGCTCTTCGTGGGAAAGGGCGCCGGCACCGCGGCGAGCACGAAGAGCTGGCTGTCGGTGGGCGGACTGCGCATCGGGCAACCCTCGGAACTCGCGAAGATCGCCGTCGTGATGATGCTGGCGCGCGTGCTCGCGGCGCGCCGCGAGCCGCCCAAGTCGCTGATGGAGCTGTGGCAACCGGCCGTCGTCGTGGGCTTGCCCTGGCTGCTGATCATGCTGCAGCCGGACTTAGGCACAGGGATCGTGTTCATCGGCATCTTCTTCGCCATGCTGTTCTGGAGCGGGGTGTCGTGGCCGCTGCTGGTGCTGGTGGCGAGCCCCGGCGTGAGTCTCATCCTCGCCTTCAGCACCGGGCTGTGGGGGGCGTGGTTCCTCCTGCTGCTCGCGCTCGTGCTGTGGTACAAGCCATACATCGCCGAAGGCGTGGTGATCGTGTCGGTGAACGTGATCATGGGGGTCGTCGCGCCGGTGGTGTGGGAAAAACTGAATCCCTACCAGCAGAAACGTCTGCTCGTGTTCCTCGATCCGTCCACCGATCCGCTGCGGTCGGGCTACCACGTGATCCAGTCGCAGGTGGCCATCGGGTCGGGCGGGTGGCTGGGGAAGGGATTCACGCTTGGCACACAGAAGCGGCTCGCGTTCCTCCCGGCGCAGCACACGGATTTCATCTTTCCGGTGGTGGGTGAGGAACTCGGCTTCGTGGGCGTGACGGTCGCGCTTGGCTTGTTCCTGTTCCTGTTCCTGCGGAGCGTGCGCATCTCGGCGCGATCGGCGGATCCGTTCTCGAGCCTGCTGGCCTTCGGCATCGCGTCCATCTGGTTCGTGCATGTGATCGTGAACGTGGGGATGACGCTCAACCTGATGCCGATCACGGGGATCCCGCTGCCGTTCTTCAGTTACGGCGGATCGTTCATGCTGGCGTGCTGGCTGGGGGTGGGAGTGTTGATGCGGTTGTCGGCGGAGGGGCGGGGGAGGGCGGATTCGCTCGTCATCTGAACGGCAGTGGGAGGACAAGCGGGGAGGGGGCGATGTCGAGTGGGAGTGGGAGGGGAGTGGGAGTGGGACGTCCTACACGAGACGAAGGCGCGAGGCGTGGGTGCGCAGCCAGCGCTGGTAGCCGAGGACGAGACGGCGCAACTCGGAGAGCACTTCGAGGCGCTCGTCGAGGGTGTGGGCCGCGATGTGCGGCGCGAGGGCGTGGTACCAGGTGATGGCTTCCCTGACCGAGCCGAGCGCGTAACTGAGGAAACGGCTTCGGTCCGCTCCCGTCGGCCGGCCGAATGCCTCCGTGATATTCGCGCTGACGGAGCCGAGCGCGCGGAGCAGCTGCGTGATCGTGGCGAGATCGGCCCCCGCTCGGCGAAGATCCGTCGCGTCGTCCTGCGCTCGGTGCATCGCGAACATCGCGACGCGGTACGAGTGGAGCTTCCACCGCGGGTCGTCGCGTAGCGACGGGCTGACATTGCCCGACCAGGCGATGAATGCGGCATCGTCGATTATCGTCATGCGCGAATATCCCACGACCGCATCGACGGCCCATCATCGATGCATCGCGTGGCGGCTCAATTTCGCGCCGCGCACCGCGCACGCCCCACTCCCACTCCACTCGCACTCGCACTCGCACTCGATCTCGCCCCCTCGCCCCTTGCCCTCCCACTGCCGTAGGGTTGCCCCGCCCCCCTCGCCCGTGCGAGTTTTCTCTATGGCATGGTTCCGCAAAGAGAAGAAACCCCGCACCCCGCGCGTTGACCGACTGGACATCCCGGCGGATGTCTGGGAGAAGTGCGAGGCGTGTGGCCACACGGATATCCGGGAGAAGTTCATCCGGGCGGCCAACGTGTGTCCGGCGTGCGATTATCACCGTCGGTTGCGGGCCATCGACTACGTCGCGCTGCTGCTCGACCCCGAAAGCTGGGAGGAGACCGAGACCGATC
>CAIRBD010000344.1 GCA_903876745.1 uncultured Gemmatimonadota bacterium | reverse complement strand
GAGCTCGCCCTCGACCTGCTTGCCGAACTTGAGCGACACGCGGCTGCCCTTCCAGGAGATCGTATAGAGCGACTTGCCGCCCATCTTGACCGTCTCGGCCTCGGGTCCGCCGCGGCGCTTGGCGCCCCGGCCGACCGCAGTCAGTTCCCTGAGGACCACGTCCGCGGGCGGGCGAGGGGAGTGCCTCGTCACCCGAGCGGCGTTCGCGAGCACGGTGGCGCGCGAGGCCTTGAGGGCGGCCGACAGCGCCTGCATCCAGCGCATGCTGATCGCACGCGGATCGCCAAACGCCTCGATAACCTCGTCGGGAAGCTCCGCAACGCCCAGATACTGGCTGACCGTAGCCGGGCTCAGCTGCACGTGGCTCGCGAGTTCCTGCTGCTCGGCGAAGATACCTTCCTCGAGCCAGCGCGCGAACATCCGGCCTTTCTCGAAGGCAGACAGGTCGTAGCGCTCCTCGTTCTCGCGGTACATCTTGAGCACGAGATCGCGGGTCTCCGCGGCCTTGGCATCGACGATCGCGAGGATCTTGAAACCGCCGTCCGTTTCGGCGTCGAGCGCAAGACACGCCGCATGGCGGCGGTGACCCGAGACGATCTCGAACTCGAACGGCGCGGCATTCCTGATGGGCCGGACCCGGATCGGGGTCTCCTGGCCGTGGGCTTTGAGGCTGTTCTTGAGCTCCTTGAACTTCTCGTCCTCCGCCAGCAGCGAGAGGGCGTGACGGTTCTGAAACTCGGTCGCCCGGACTTTCCTGGGGTCGAGCTGAAGGAGGAGGCGGCCGTGGGCCTTCGCCTCGTCGTAGGCCTTAGCGCGGGTCGCGACGTGCTCGGCCTGCAGGTTGGCCTGTTCGGCGATGGGCCCGAGCTGACGCGGCGCGAGGGCAGGGCGCTCGGACGGGACGACCGCTGCCCGGGCCGTCAGGGCCTGGTCCAGAATCGCGCGCCGTTCCTTCGCTTTCTGGCTCATGACATCAGCCTTCCCTGGCTGCGGTGAACGCGACCGCGCGGGTGTCGAGCGCTCGCTGGATCAGATCCGCGATCTCACCGTTCACGCCGTTCATTGCGTCGATCGCGCGCTCGAGCGTGCGGCGATCGCCGTCGTATTCGGCGACTTCATATAGGGTCAGGAGATCGGGCCCCACCTTCTCGAGCGCGGAGCTCTGCACCATCGTGTGGGTGCAGGTCTCGCGCGCGAAGTACTGGCGGATCCACTTCGAGATCTGGGCGTGGGTCGTGTCGTTCGGGCGCACGCGAGTGAGCAGCACCGACCCGAAATCGTAGGTCTTCGGCGTCGCCTCCATCCGGTTGAAGGCCTCCATCAGCTCTGCGACCAGGTCGAAGAAGAGTGAGGAGGACTGCAGGTCGATCATCGCCGGCGGCAGCGTAATCAACAGGCCATCCGCCGCGAACATCGCGTTCGAGTTCACGAAGGACAGGCTCGGCGCCGTGTCGAGGATAATGACGTCGTAGTCTTGCCGTAGTGGCTCTAGCCCTTCGGCCAGTGGTCGGTGGAACGCAAACCCTTCCTCGTCCCGCAGGCGCGCGGCGATCGCGAACTCGCAGCCGTAGACACCGAGGTTCGAGGCGATCAGGTCGAGGTTGTGCCAGTGGGTCTTCTGGACGGCCGGACGCAGATCGCCGGTCCAGTTGAGGTTGCGCTGGCCCTGGAAGTTCGGGCCTTCGAGGAACGAGCGGACCGTCTGGTCATCCCCGACCTCGGTATGCGGCAGGATGCCAAAGAGCTGCGTCAGGCTCGCCTGCGCGTCCAAATCGACCAGAAGGACCCGATACCCGTGCATGACGAGGTATTGGGACAAATGAGCGGCTGTGGTCGTTTTGGCCACGCCGCCCTTGAAGTTGCAGATCGACACGACGATTCCGGGCTGGCCGGGGGCCCGCTTGGCCGGCAGCTCAAACGCCTGGCGGAGCTGGAACACCTCCTCGAGCGAGAACTCCCGGCGGCGGGGGTTCGCGGTCGTGCCTTGCGGCAGGGTGGGATGCCGATCAAGGCGCCTATATAGAGTCTCGACCTTGAGGCCGAGGAGGGCGGCGACCTCAGGACCGACGAACTTCCGCAGCGTCTTGCGGTGGGTCGGGTGGGTCGCGAGGTCGCGGATCGTCTTGTTGAGGTCCGCCGCGCGGCGCGCGAGGTCGGTGACCCCGTCGGCCCCGAGCGGGGGTACCGCTTCGATCAGGGCGCTCGTATTGATCAGGGTGTCGGCGTTGGCGGCCATAGCG
>CAIRBD010000343.1 GCA_903876745.1 uncultured Gemmatimonadota bacterium | reverse complement strand
TCCGTCACGAGTGCACGCGAGACCACCGCCAACGCCGACCGTGCCGCCGAGCGCCTGGCGTGGGCTCCGGAAGGCGACCGGCTCGCGCTCTCGTCGCGCGCGGGCATCTACATCGTCGCCACCGACGGCCGCTACACCAACTTCGCATCGGCGCGGCACGGCGACATCGCGTGGTCGGCTGACGGTCGCACGCTCGCCATCGCCGAGTATGACGACGTGACCGTTGGCTACAATGGCGACCCCGACCGGCTGGGCGAACGTGTTGCGGCCGAACGGTTCGGCAACACGGAGAAACTCTGGTTCGTGCAGGCGCCGGTCGCGCCCGACGCCGGGCTCGCCGAGCGCAACGTGACCGCCCCGCGCGACCTCGCGGCGCGCAACGGCGAGGCGTACGACCGCGTGTGGGAGCGGTCATCGAAACTATACTTCGCCGCCGCCGATGCCGCGCCGCGCAAAGCGCAGTGGGACGCCGCGCACACCAAGCATCGCGCCGAAGCGCTCGCCGCGAAGAACGACGACGAACTGCAGCGCGCCATCTGGGCGATGCTGCGCGAACGGCCGCCGCTCAAGGCGAGCGCCACGGGACGCGCCGCCGTGAGCAGCGCGCATCCGGTCGCCACGGAAGCCGGACTCACTGTGCTGCGCGCGGGCGGCAACGTGGTCGATGCCGCGGTCGCGGTGAGCTTCGCGCTCGGCGTGGTGGAGCCCGACGCGAGCGGCGTGGGCGGCTATGGGCAGATGGTGATCACGCTCAAGGACATGGCGCGTCCCACGCTCATCGAGTTCATGAGCCGTGTGCCGGAAGATGCGGGGCTCGGCAACACGTCGCTGTTGCAGAACGGACGCTATCCGAGTGACGGCCCCGCACTCGTGAACGTGCCGGGCACCGTGGCGGGGATGCATTCGGCGTTCACGAAGTACGGCAGCGGCAAGGTGGCGTGGAAGGACATCGTCGCGCCCGCGATCGCCGCGGCGCGCAACGGCTACGCGGTGAGCGAAGGACTTGCGACGACGCTCGCCACGGAGCGCGAGCACTTCGCGAAGTACGACGGGAGCAAGGCGCTCTTCTGGCGCGACGGCAAGCCGCTCGTGGCGGGCGATACGGTAAAGAACCCCGACCTCGCGTGGGTGCTCGAGCAGATCGCGGCGAGGGGCGCTGATGGGTTCTACAAGGGCGACGTCGCCACCAAGTGGGTGACCGACCTGCACGCGAAAGGGAACGCGATGAAGGCCACCGATCTCGCGCGCTACTACGCGGTGGAACGCGAGCCCGTGCAGGGCACGTATCGCGGCTACACGCTCTGGTCGAGCGCGCCGCCGGTGAGCGGCGGCGCCGAGCTGGCGGCGCGGATGAATCTGCTCGAGCAGTTCGGCGCATCGAAGGCGTACACGGAAGACGCCGCATCGATGCACGCCGCGCTCACGGCGTGGTACCTCACGCCGAGCAGCCGCAACAAGATCGCGGACCCCGGCATGTGGCCGGTGGACGTGTCGAGCATCGTGAACCGTGACACGGCGAAGGTGCGCTGGGGCTGCTACGACGCGAACCGCGCGCTGCGCCCGTCGGATGTGCGGGGCGACACGCTGGCGTGTCTCGCGCGGCTCAAGGGCGACAGCGCTCGCGCTACGCCGGGGCGTGAACTGAGTGTGTCGCGCGCGATGAATGATGGCTCGCCATTCCCGTCGCGCGCCGCCGTGACGGCGGATCCGTCGCTCGCGCCGTGCCTCGCGAGTGACCACGCCGTCGAGATCAGCGCCTGCCACGCCGCGGGGACGACGGCGTTCACCGTGGCCGACAACGACGGCAACGCCGTGGCCGTGACGCAGACACTCGGCACGTGGGGCGGGAATTTCTACGTGACGCCGGGACTTGGCTTCTTGTCGAATGACAAGCTCACGAGCTACGGCACGGATCCCGCGCAGTACGGCTATCGCCTGCCCTTCGCGCGCCACGGCAGTACGCTCGCACCGACGATCGTGTTCAAGGGCAAGAAGCCGGTGTTCGCCGTGGGCGCAGCGGGGAACTCGTGGATCACGTCGGCCGTGTACGAATCACTACTCGGCGCGCTCGACTACGGCCTCGACGCGCAGCGCGCGTTGGAACTGCCGCGGTTCCTGCCCGGGGGCGGCGGCGGAGGTGG
>CAIRBD010000342.1 GCA_903876745.1 uncultured Gemmatimonadota bacterium | reverse complement strand
CGGAAGTCGCGCGCCGCTGCCGTGCGCAACCGCGCCCAGCGTTCCACGCTGCGGACCGCGCTGAAGACCGCGAAGTCGCCTACCGCGACCCCTGACCAGGCGAAGGCCGCCGCGTCGCTCCTCGATCGCGCCGCCCGCAAGGGGCTGATCCACAAGAACGCCGCCGCCCGCCAGAAGTCGAAGATCGCGAAGAAGGTCAAGGCGTAAGCGTTCTGACGTAGTCAAAAGGGCCGCGACATCACGTCGCGGCCCTTTTGCGTTCGCAGCGCACTCACGCCTCAGAACGCCGCCAGCTCGCCCCCGCACTTCTCGCAATACCACTCGGTGGGATAGTTCAGCGTCCCGCACTCGCCGCACTTGAGCGACTTCACGGCCTCGGAGTTCCGGGGTGTGCCGCCACCGAGCGCGCCGAACTGCCCCGAGAGCCGCTGAAAACCACCGCTCTCACGCGCGTGGTCGTCCGGCATCGGCATCGGCGGTTGGTTCATGCCGAACAGTTCCGGCACCGCCGGCTTGGCCGCGCCGCCGGTACTGCGCGAGAACAACGGGGTCTGGCGCGGTCCGCGTACCGCCTCGTGAAAAGTGCCGCGAGGCGGCGAATCGACGGGGCGCTGCGTCGCCTGCGGCGTCGAGCCGCCAAGGACGGTGCGCAGGAACGCGAGTTCATCCACCGTCGGTGCGGCGTCAACCGAGGCGGCGGCCGGCGCGACCACCGGGGCGACGGGCTCGCCCGACGCTGCGGCTACCGGAAGCTCGGCGGCGCGCGTCTCCGCCACCGCGGGCTCCACCGCAACCGGTGCGGCGACATTGAGCCCAGCCGTCGCCGCGGCGTCGGCCAGCGACGGCTCGACCGGCGCCGGCGCGTGCCCGGCATCCGTCCCCGGCTGTTCCGAGAGCGATGGGCCGGCCACGGTCTCCCCCTGCGGCGCAGGCGACGGGTCGGGCGCGGCCACGTCCGACGTCGGCGCGGCATCGTCGAGCAGCGCGCGCATGGTGTCGAGTTCGCGACGGATGGCGCCCCGCTCCTCCTCGAGCGTCGCGACGGCGGCGTCGAGCGTGGCGCGCAGTTGCTCCCACTCCTCCTGCGCGAACTCCCCCACGGCCGCGCGGAGTTCGCTCTCGGCGCGCTCATCGACCTTCGCGCCCACCGCGCGTTCCTGCGCGGCGAGCGCGCCCGCGAGCTCGCCGACGAGGGTGCGCACGGCGCCCGTCTCGTTGGAGAGCCGCGTCTGCGCTTCGTCGAACTTCGCGCGGTAGTCGGCCTCGACGCGCTGCACCACGTGCATCGGTGCGCTGCTCCGGCGCGTCTCCAACCCCTCGAGCCAGCGCTCGACCTTGCGCCGCTCGGCGAGAAGGGCCTGGATATGCTCGATCTGTTGCTTGCGGTCGTCGCTCATGTTGCTCCTGTCGGTCGCGTCGGGAGCGCGCTCCTCGGCCGTCCTGTGCCGCGGCTCACCCGACCCCATGTCGATAGACGACCTGACCCTCCACGAGGGTACAGCGCACCAGCCCCGTGAGCGTGCGGCCGGCGTACGGCGTGTTGCGCCCCTTGGTGCGGAAGGTGCGGGCGTCAACGGTCCACTCGGCGGTGGGATCGAACACCGTGATGTCGGCGGCCACGCCACGACGCAGCGCGCCCCCCGGCAGATGGAACAGCTTCGCCGGTCCGCACGACATGCGGTCGACGAGCGTGCCGACGGAGAGGATCCCCGGCTTCACGAGCCACGTCACGTTCACGGCGAGCGCCGTCTCGAGTCCGATAATGCCGTTGGGCGCTTCGCTGAACTCGCGTTCCTTCTCATCGTAATGATGCGGCGCGTGGTCGGTGGCGATGACGTCGATGGTGCCGTCCTTCACGGCCTCCTGCACGGCACGCACGTCATCGGCGGTGCGGAGCGGCGGGTTCATCTTGGCGTTCGTGTCGTACCCTTCCACCTCATCCTCGGTGAGCGAGAGATGGTGCGGGCACGCCTCGGCCGTCACGCGGATGCCGCGGTCTTTCCCCCAGCGGATGAGCTCCACCGAACCGCGCGTGCTCATGTGGCACAGGTGTACGTGCCCTCCCGTGAGCCGCGCGAGGAGGATGTCGCGGATGGCCATGATCTCTTCGGCCTCCGCGGGGATCCCCTTGAGGCCGAGCCGTGCCGAGACGAGCCCCTCGTTCATGGCGCCGCCGAGGGCGAGCGTCGGGTCCTCGCAGTGATCGGCCACCGGGATGCCGAACGTGCGCGCGTACTCGAGCGCGGTGCGCATCAGCTGCGAACTCACGACCGGTTTGCCATCGTCGCTCACGGCCACCGCGCCGGCGCCGACCATCTCGCCGAACTCGGCGAGACGCTCGCCCCGCTGCCCTATGGAGATGGCGCCGATGGGGTACACGCGCGCGGCGTTGGCGGCACGCCCCTGCTTGAGCACGAACCCGACGGCGGCCTGATTGTCGGTGACCGGATCGGTATTGGGCATCGCGCAGACGGCGGTGAACCCGCCCGCAGCCGCGGCGCGGGCACCCGACGCGATCGTCTCGACGTCCTCACGCCCCGGCTCGCGCAGGTGGCAATGCACGTCGATGAAGCCGGGCGACACCACCTGCCCCGCGCAATCGATGACGGTCGCGCCGTCGGGACCGGCGATGTTACCGCCCACGCTCTCGATCTTGCCGTCGCGCACGAGCAGGTCGCCCACGGCGTCGAGATTGCTCGAGGGATCGACGAGGCGTCCGCCCTTGAGGAGGATGTCGGTCATGTGCCCCCCTTGGCCGCTTCGGCGAGGCGCGGCGAGTTGCCGGCGAGCAGATAGAGCACGGCCATCCGCACGGCCACGCCGTTGGTGACCTGATCGAGGATGACGCTGTGCGGGCCGTCGGCCACGTCGGAATCGATCTCGACGCCGCGATTCATGGGTCCGGGGTGCAGGATGAGGATGTCGCGCGGCGCGCGTTCGAGCCGCTCGCGGGTGACGCCGAACACGCGGTTGTACTCGCGGAGCGACGGGATGTAGCCGGCCTGCATGCGCTCGAGCTGCAAGCGCAGGATATTGAGCGCGTCGGCCCACTCGATGGCCTGCTCGATGCGGTCGAACACCTGCACGCCCATCTGCTCGATGGCGCCGGGCAGCAGCGAGCGCGGACCGCATACAGCCACTTCCGCGCCGAGCTTGGTGAGCCCCCAGATGTT
>CAIRBD010000341.1 GCA_903876745.1 uncultured Gemmatimonadota bacterium | reverse complement strand
GAGCCGTACCTGCTGCGCCGTGAGGTCCACCTTCACCGCTGGCTCCGGTCCGAGCGCCTGCAGGATGATGTTGCGGCGCTCGCTCACTTCGGCTTCTTCCGCGGTGAGCTCCCCCGCCTCCACCAGCTTCTGCATCAGCGACTGATCTTTCGTGATCTGGCGGGCGATGCCGCCGCGCACGAGGTACGCGCGGCTGTCGCCGACCTGCGCGAGGTACAGTGAATCGCCGACGATCGCCGCGATGGTCGCGGTGGTGCCCATGCCGCGATTCTCGGGATGTTCGATGGCGTAGCGGTTGATACGCGCGTTCGCCGCTTCGGTGGCGGCCTTCAGCGCGATGACGAAGTTCTCGGCCCCGCTCAGTGCGCTCTGGCGCCAGCGTGCGTCGAGTTCCTCGAGCACCACGTCGATGGCGAGGGCGCTCGCGATCTCGCCAGCCGCGGCGCCGCCCATGCCGTCGGCCACCATGAAGAGCGTGCCGCGCTCGCCCAGCGCATGCGTGCGCACCTCGGGTTGCAGCGTCGCGTTGCCGGTCGTGAGATCGGCGACGACGAAGGCATCCTCGTTGTGCTCACGCGTCCGTCCCACGTCGGTGCGACCGAAGACGTGAA
Source organism: uncultured Gemmatimonadota bacterium (assembly GCA_903876745.1). GTDB lineage: Bacteria > Gemmatimonadota > Gemmatimonadetes > Gemmatimonadales > Gemmatimonadaceae > Fen-1231. The sequence continues at coordinate 5,635 of CAIRBD010000341.1, read as the reverse complement.
CGGTGATGTTAGCGGCGTTGGGGCGGATATTCGCGGTCACGAGGCGTGGCTAGGCGTGTCGGGCCGAATGTTGGACAGTGCAATGTTACTTGGCGGTCGGGCGGGGCGCGAGCCGGAGGGGTACGAAACGAATGTGACCTGGGTCACCGTGGTCTTGATCCACCTCTCATCGCGCGCGCGCTACTTGTCGCAGTTATTCGCCAATACGTATTTCACAGCCGCGAGCTTCTCTCCGGTTAGTCCGTTGTCAACGGCGAGTTGCCCGCTGAGGCACGATTTCGCGACCTGTTCGAGCGTCGCGTACGCGACATGTTCCACGTAATATGCGAGCGCCTTCGTCGGACCGGAAATGCTCGGCAGCATCGCGCCGACCTGCGCGAGTGCATCGCGGGCGTCCGCTTTCGAGGCATCTTTGACTTCGAGCCGCGCCACCAGGTCGTTGAGGAGCCGGACGGGATTCGCACTCGCTGAAGGGGCACTACGCACGGGCGCCGCGCCAGGATTCGCCGTGACGCCGGTGACTGCCGTCGTCCTCGAGGAGTTCGCACTCACCGGCGGTGCCGCCTCCTGCGTATTCGTCGCAGACCTATCCGCCGCCGGCGCACCCGACGGTGCTTGTGCTGCGGGTGCCGTGGCCTGCGTGCCAGGCGGGTTCGCGGCGTCCACCGGCTTCGCCGCCCCGCCCCCCATGAACTTCACCGCCGCGAATCCCAGCCCCGCCACCACCACAACAGCCCCCACGATCATCGGCATCTTGCTGCCACTCGCCGCCGATACCGGCGCCGCAGCAGATGGCGCCACCGCCCCGATCTTCTGCGTGCCCCCCGCCGGACTCGACGCCACCCGCGTCGCCGGCAACGCCGCACCTGCCACCGTCTTCGCCCCGGCCATCCCCGCCGCGCTCATCACGAGCGTCCCTTCCTGCGCCGCCATCGCCGCCGGCATGTTCTCCACCGCCTTCGCGATGTCGCGCCCGAACTCCGCCGCGTTCGCATAACGGTCCACCGCGTCGCGCGCGAGCGCCTTGTCCATCACGCGCTGCAACTCCTCGGGCCACGCGATGTCGGGACGCATGTCGGCCAGCGTCTTCGGATGGTCGGTGAGGCGCATGATCATCGCCTCCTGCGCCGAGTTGCTCGGGAACGGCAGCGTGCCCGTGAGACAGTTGAACGCGACGAGTCCCAGTGAATAGATGTCGCTCCGCCCGTCGAGCTTGTCCCCCGCGAGCTGCTCGGGACTCATGTACTCCGGCGTCCCCACCACGAGCCCGGTCTTCGTCACCTTCTGCGCGTCGCTCGAACTCGCCTTGGCGATGCCGAAGTCCACCACCTTCGCCACATCGCTGCCGTCGCGCGACTTGGCGATCATGATGTTGTCGGGCTTCAGATCGCGGTGCACGATGCCATAATCGTGCGCCACAGCCAGTGCATCGGCCGACTGATGGATGATCGCCGCCGCGCGCGGCGCCGCGAGCGCGCCGTTCTTCTCGATGAGATCGGTGAGCGACACCCCCTCGATGAATTCCATCGCGAGGTAGATCAGCCCTTCGGGCGTCTCACCGAAATCGTAGATGGCGCATGCGTTCGGGTGGTTGAGCCGGCTCGCGTTGGCCGCTTCGCGATTGAACCGCGCGATGGCGTCGGCGTCCTGCGCCATCCCGGGGTTCATCACCTTGAGCGCCGCCTTGCGCCCCATCTTCACGTGCTCGGCGAGATACACCGTGCCCATGCCGCCTTCACCGAGCTTCTTCAGGATGTGATAACGCTCGGCGACGATCGTCCCCACGAGATCGCCCTGCGCATTGGTGGAGCGCAGGGCGGTGCCGTCACGGGGGCAGAATCGTTCGGAGAGCGGGTACTCGGTGCCGCGGGTGGGGCAGGTCTTCTGGTCGCTCACCGTTCGTGCACTCCCGGACAGTGGTGGATCGGAGGTCGGTCAGATGCTGTCGACGCGGATCGTCTGGTCGCCGACGAGGAAACGCTGCCCGGCTTTCACCGGCTTCTCGCCGCGCACCGACACGGCCACGCCGTTGCGGCTGCCGTCGTCGAGCACGATGAACTCGAGGTCTTCGCTGCGCACTTCGGCGTGCCGGCCGCTCATCGTCTGGTCGTACGGGAACACCCAGTCGCCCGTGTCACGGCCGATCTTGATGCTCCGCCCCGGTGACAGATGATACGTGTCGCGCGCACTGCCGTCGGCGCGCAGCTGCGCGAGCACGGCGATATCGGCGCTCGGCGTGAGCGAGCCCAGCCGGCGCGTCTGGTCGGCCTCTGGCGGGTGCGGACCCGGGTAACCGAGCCGGCGGAAACGGATGAGCTGCGACCCGATGAGGATCGTGTCGCCGTCCTGCAGCCGGTACGGCCCGTCGATGAACAGCCAGGTGCCGTTGCGCGACCCGAGGTCGCGCACGAACAGCTGCCCGGCGCGCGTCGAGAGCTGTGCGTGCACCGGCGAAAGGAACACGTCGTTGCCAAAGCGATGGTCGGCCTCGGAGCGGCCGAAGGTCGCTTCGCTGCGGTCGAGCGTGATGGTCTGCACCACCTCGCCTGCTTCGTTCATCACCGACAACTTGGGGCCGGTGCCCGTGGAGATCGCGGAGAACGCGGCTGTGCCGCTCGCCGGCGGCGCGATGGGCGCGCCCGCGGGGCCCGCTTCGACGCGCGTGCCGCACTGCGGACAGAACGGAAACTGCGGCTCGACCACCGCCTTGCAACTCGGACATGGTCTCACTGCTCCCCCCTTCGGCGGCGCGGCAGCCGAGACACGGGTATTGGGAAGTCCTGCCGAGGCCCGTATGTCAACCGCCGGCGTGGCCCGCACGTCGTGGGAGTGCGAGCGGTTCGGATCCGGGTCCTGCACGGAACGCCGTGCCGCCATGATGCTGGCGACCGGAATCACCCGCGCCCCGCCGCTGACGATCGGCTTGCCGCAGTCGATGCAGAATCGCGAAGCCTCGTCGTTTTCTCGACCACAAAAACTGCACGGTATCACGTACCCTTTCTCCCTCCACGGACGCCGGCGCGCGCGGGTTCAGTACAATCACCGATTCTGGCGAATATAGATTGACGCTCGGGTGGCGGCTAGGCGAGCGCAACTGTTAAGGTTGTGCCTATGCGCCGCCTTTCACGCGTCCCGGTCGCCATGCTCCTGACGGTGGCCTGTGCCAGCGCCCCCGCCGCTCCGCCGGCTCCTGCACCCGGGGTGCGCCCCGTGCCGGTGGTCGAGGCACCGCCGCCGGCACCCGCACGTCCAGTATCGGCACCGGCACCGCTCCCTCCCGTGCCGTTCGAAGACGGACCGCTCGCCATCCGCGTGGTGTCGCCGCCCCGCAACGCGACCCTCCCGCGACTCGACTCCACCTTCATCTTCGGGTCGGTGGGGAGCGGCGCGGCCACGTTGCGCATCAACGGCGCGCCGGTCACGGTGCAGCCGAACGGCGCCTTCCTCGGCTACCTCCCGATGCCCACGGGCGACGCGCCCTCGTACGAACTCGTGGCCGAAAAGGGGGGCGCCTCGGCCACCCTGTCCGTGCCGATCCGTCATCCCGCGCCGCCGATGGCGCTGCCCGACAGCGGACGCCTGCTGATCGACGCCGCGAGCGTCATGCCGAGTGGTCGCGTGACGGCACGCGGCGACGAGCCCGTGCGGGTGTCGGTGCGCGCGCCGTCGAACGCGACCGTCACGCTGCGCACGGCCGACGGCACCTCGCACGCCCTGCGCCACGGCACCGGCACGAGCTTCTCCACCGAGGTGAACGCGCGCGAACTCGCCCAGCCCGGCACGCTCGTCGCCCGACGCGGGCGCGATTCCGCCGTCGTACGCACGGCGGCAGTGACGGTGTCCGACGCGGGACCGCGCCGGTGGGCCGAACTCGTCGCGCCCGCCGACGCTGCCGGCAGCGACACCGACAAGGCCGTGATCCTGCGCCCCGTGCCCAACGGCACCTACAAATGGTTCCTGCTCCCGGGCACGGTGCTCGAGGTCACGGGGCAGCGCGGCGACGCCCTGCGCGTGCGCCTCGACTCGCAGCTCGACGCGTGGGTGAACGAGAAGGACACGCGGCCCCTCCCCGATGCGCTCACGCCGCGCCGCGTCGCGGCCAACGCGCGCGTCACGGCCACCGACGGCTGGTCGGACCTTCGCATTCCGATGGCGGAGCGTCCGGCTTTTCAGGTAAGCCAGTCGCGCGACGCGCTCGTGCTCACGCTCTACGGTGTGATCGCCAACACCGACGTGGTGAACCTCGCCACCACCGACGCCACCGTGCGTGACGTGACGTGGGAGCAGACCGCCAGCGACCGCGCGCGGTTCACCGTGCATCTGCGTGGCGCGCCGTACGGGTATCTCGTGTTCTGGGACCGCGGCGCGCTCGTGCTGCGCGTGCGCCACGCGCCGCGCGTGACTGCCGCGCGGCCGCTCGAGGGGCGCGTCATCGTCGTCGACCCCGGGCATCCGCCCGACGGCTCCACCGGCCCCACGGGGCTCTACGAGGGCGACGCGGTGCTGATGGTGGCGGAGCAGTTGAAGCCGCTCCTCGAGGCGCGCGGCGCCACGGTGGTGATGACGCGAACGGCCCGCGGCCCGGTGGGCCTTGCCGACCGTCCCGTGATGGCGCGTCGCGCCAACGCCGACGCCTTCGTGAGCATCCACCTGAACGCGTTCCCCGACGGCGTGAACCCATACCGGTCGAACGGGTCGGGCACGTATTTCTTTCACGACCAGTCCGAACCGCTCGCGCGCGCCGTGGAGCGCGGCCTCGCGCGGCAGCTCGGACTGCGCGACCTTGGCATCAACTACGACAACCTCGCCGTGGTGCGCACCACCTGGATGCCCGCCGTGCTCTGCGAAGGGGCCTTCGTGATCATTCCCGAACACGAGGCCGCGCTGCGGAACCCGGCATTCCAGCTGCGGTATGCCACGGGGATCCTCGAAGGGCTCGAAGCATTCTTCCTCTCGCTCGCGGAACGATGATGTCCATTCGCCGCCGGTTCGCCGCATCGCTCGCCGCATCGTTCACCGTCGCGCTCGCGGCCGCGGCCGTCGTCCCGACGCGCGCGCAGTCGCAGGTCGATCCGTCGCTCCGCTGGCAGACGATCGAGACGCCGCACTTCCGCGTCCATTTCGCGACGAGTCTCGACTCCGTCGCCCGCCGCGCCGCCGGCTCGGCCGAACGGTCGTGGGGGCGCCTCGCGGCCGAGCTGCACGAACCTCGCGGTCCCGTGGACCTCGTCATCGCCGACAACGTCGACTACACCAACGGCAACGCGAGCGTCTTCCCGTCGAATCGCATCACCATCTACGCGCGCCCGGTGGTGGATGGCTCGTCGCTGCGCTTTCTCGATGACTGGATCGATCTCGTCGTCACGCACGAACTCACGCACATCTTCCATCTCGACCGCACGGCCGGTTGGTGGCGGCTGGGGCAGTATGTGTTCGGGCGCAGCCCGTTCCTCTTTCCGGGGCAGTACACGCCGAGTTGGCTCGACGAGGGGATCGCCGTGTACTACGAGACGCGGCTCACCGGCGCCGGTCGCATCGCCGGCACCGATCACGCCTCGATCGCGCGCGCGCAGGCGCTCGACGCCGCGCTGCCCGCATTGAACGCCGTCTCGCAGGGCTCGCCGCGCTGGCCCGG
>CAIRBD010000340.1 GCA_903876745.1 uncultured Gemmatimonadota bacterium | reverse complement strand
GCCGCTCCGGTCCGCGCCCATCGCGGGCGTGCAGTACACGGTCACCTTTCAGGCCGTCAACGGCGTCGAACGCGAGCTCGACGTCGCGATGCGGTTCACCGTGAGCGGCCGCGACCCCGTGCTGCTCTCACTCCCCGTGTGGACCCCGGGGGCGTACGAAGTGAGCAACTACGCCCGATACGTGTCGAAATTCCACGCCACCGAGGCGGGACGACCGCTGGTCTGGGAGAAAGCAGACCCCGACACGTGGCGCGTGCTCCCCGAGGGATCGGGCGAGGTGACGGTTGCCTTCAAGTTCAAGGCCGATACGCTCGACAACGCCGGCAGCTGGGCGCGCGACGAGTTCGCGCTCTTCAATGGCACGAACGTCTTCCTGTATCCCGAAGGGCGGCCGCTCGATCTTCCGTCCACGGTGACGGTGCGCACGGAGCCGACGTGGCGCGTCGTCACGGGGATGACCGCGTCTGGCGCCGGGCACTGGAAGGCGGCGAACTACCACGACCTCGTCGACCATCCGTTCTTCGTGGGCCGGTTCGATCTCGACAGCGCGCAAGTGGACGGCACCTGGTTCCGACTCGCCTCGTATCCCCAAGGGCTCGCCACGCCGGCGCGCCGCGCGCGGCTGTTCGACCAGCTCGCTCGCGCGATCCCTAAGGAAAGCGCGGTCTTCGGCGACCATCCGTGGACGCACTACGACGTGATGCAGATCGTCGACTCCGCCTTTGGCGGCATGGGCGCGCTCGAGCACGAGAACTCGAATGTCGCCATCGTCGGGGCGCAGGCGCTCGACGAGGATTTCGTGCCCTCGGTGTACGCGCACGAGATCTTCCACGCGTTCAACGTCAAACGATTGCGTCCCGCCGAGATGTGGCCATACCGGTATGACGCGGCGCAGCCCACGCCCTGGCTCTGGGTGAGCGAGGGGATCACCGACTATTACGCGGATCTCGCGCTCGTACGCGGCGGCGTGACGACGGCGCCGGAGTTCCTGGGCACGACGCAGCGCAAGATGGACCACGTCGCCCAGCTCGATCCCGTGTCGCTGCAGGACGCGTCGATACAGACGTGGCTTCACATGACCGACGGGACGAGCGACATCTACTACGACAAAGGCTCGCTCGCGGGGCTCGCGCTCGACATCCTCATCCGCGACGCGAGCGACAACGCCGCGGGGCTCGACGATGTCATGCGCGAGTTGTACCAGAGCGACTATCGCACCGGTCGCGGGTTCACGCCCGACGAGTGGTGGGGCGCCGTGTCGCGCGCGGCGAAGGGGGCGAAGTTCGGTGATTTCGCCGCCAAGTACATCGCCGGTCGCGACCCCTACCCGTGGGACACGTGGCTCGCGAAGGCCGGCTGGCGCGTGCGCAGCGACACGCTGCGCGAACCCCGCCTCGGCGTCACGCTGCAGGGCGATTCCACCGGGCTGCGCGTGACGCAGGTGGATGGCAGCGGTGCGGCGGCCGCCGCGGGGATCCGGGAGGGCGACGTGCTGGTGAGCGTCGATGGGATCCCCACTGCGGACCCCGCGTGGCAGGGGTGGCGCATCAAGTACGCGCACCGCGAGGGCGCGCCGCTCGCCATCGGCATCGTGCGGAACAAAGTACCGCTGCAGATCGCGGCGAAGGTGAAGTTCGCGGTGATGATCGAGGCGCGGCTGGAGGCGGATCCGGCGGCGTCACCGAAGGCGAAGCGGATACGCGAGGGGATCGTGAAGGGGGAAGTGCAGCCCGCGCTGAAGAAGTAACGACTACTGACGTTGACGGTCGACCGTTAACCGCTAACGGTCAACCGTCAACGTCAGTAGCTCTTACGGTTTGGACTTCTTGTATGCCTCCACTTGCGCTGCATCCCGGGGCGCGGGGCCCGACTTCTTCGCCATCTCGCGCTCGATCTCCTCGATCTCCCGCGGCGCGTCGGCGGTGATGCGGTCGAAGCCCGTCGCCGTCACGATGTAGTCATCCTCGATGCGCACGCCGATGTTGGCGTAGCGCCGCACGGCGTCGGCGATCTTGCGCTTCAGCGCCGCGTTCGCCGGCGTGTCGGGGATGATCTCCACCGTGTTCGCGCGCACGTACACGCCCGGCTCGATGGTGAACGCGCTCCCCGCCGCGAGCGCGGCGGTGTCGGACACGTCCACGTCGTGCACGTCCAGCCCGATGGGATGGCCGAGGCCGTGCATGTAGTACAGCCGGTACTGCGGGCAGCGGGCCGCCCGATCCGCGGTGCCGCAGTCGTACGTCGCGTCGGATGACTCGATGAGGCCGAGTCTGGCGAGACCGTTCTTGAGCACGACGACCGCCGAATCGTTCACCTGCCGGAACGAGACGCCGATCTTCACCTGCCGTTCGGCGGCGCGCTGCGCATCGAGCACCACGGTGTACACGTCGCGCTGCTCGGCGCCGAACTTCCCGTTCACCGGCACCGTGCGCGTGAGGTCGGCGGAGTAGCCCGCGTAGTACGCGGCCATGTCCATGTTGAGCATCTCGCCGTCGCGCATGAACCGGTCGTCCTTGTTGTAGTGCAGGGTCGTGGAGTTCGGTCCTGAGCCCACGATCGACCCGTACGACGGCCCGTCGGCGCCGTTGCGCCGGAACGTGTACTCGGCGAGCGCCTGGACCTCGAACTCCGCCATCCCCGGTGCGATGGCGTGGAGCACCTCGCGGTGGGCCGCCGCGCTCACACGGGCCGCGGAGCGGAGGAGCGCGAGTTCGCCGGCCGATTTCCTGCCGCGCAGCGTCATGACGTCGGCATTCACGTCGTCGACCTTCACGTTCTTGTGCTTCGTCTTGAGCGCGTCGAGGAACTGGTCGTCGGTCGTCCGCGGTTTCAGCGTGCCCGGCACGTCGGCGCCACTGCCCACCGAGAAGTCGCCCACCGCGAAGAGCGGGCCGCCGAGGGCGAGGAGCGAGTCGACGACCGCGGTGAGCGTGCCGGCCGCGCGTCCCTCCATCCCGGTGAGCGGGCCGACGCCCGCGACGCCGAGCCGCTCGCCGGTCCAGACTTCCGCGGCCGCGTCCTTCGGCTCCACGAAGAGCATGCCCCGCGTGACCCCGTTGCGACGCACGATCACCATCGCCGCCCCGGGCTCGAGGAAGCCGGTGAGATACCGGAAGTTCTCGGCCTGCCAGAAGTTCTGGAAGTTCTCTTTTGGTTCGGGCGCGCCAAGCACGAGGAGCACGCCGTCGCCGGGAAGCGCGGCAGCGAGCGCGGCACGCCGCGCTGCGTACTCGGGCTGCGCGACCTGGGCGGCGAGCGGAACCGCGAGCAAGGCTGCGGCGAGGCACAGTGCGACACGAGGGCGAAGGAGCGAACGATCCACGGAGGAACCTCGGACAAGAGTGCCAGCGACTGAACGCGCAGGAGCCGCGCGATGGTCCCGCTCGGGACTGTCAAATTGTAACCACTCAACGCCCGTCCATCCCGCGCCGTAGCACATCGATGGAGTTGGCTCCCACCCAAGCCCCTGCCCAAATGCGTCTTTTCCCGCTTCGCCGGCTCGCCGGCTCTGCGCTGGCCGTGGCGGTGCTCCTCGCACCGTTCGGTGCCGCCGCCCAGGGTCATGTCACCTCGCCGAAGGAGTTCTTCGGGCACGAGATCGGTGACGATTACTGGCTTCCGAACTACACGCAGTTCCTCGCCTACTGGCAGAAGGTCGCCAAGGAATCGAGCCGCGCGCATCTCGACACCATCGGCATGTCGGCCGAAGGGCGGCCGCAGCTCTCGATGATCGTGTCGTCGCCCGAGAACATGGCGAAACTCGCCCACTACAAGGACATCGCCAAGCGGCTCGCCTACGCCGAGATCAGCGAGTCCGAGGCAAAGGCGCTCGCCAAAGAGGGGAAGGCGGTCGTGTGGATCGACGGCGGCCTGCACGCCACCGAGGTGCTCGGCGCCAACCAGCTCATCGAGACCAACTGGCAGTTCCTGTCACGCAGCGATGACGAGACGATGCGCATCCTGAAGGATGTGATCATCGTGTTCGTCCACGCGAACCCGGACGGCATGGAGCTCGTCGCCAACTGGTACATGCAGGAGAAGGACACGCTCAAGCGCAACATGAACATCCCGCGCCTGTACCAGAAGTACATCGGGCACGACGACAACCGCGACTTCTACATCGCGAACCAGAATGAAAGCACGAACATGAACCGCTGGATGTACCTGACCTGGTTCCCGCAGATCATGTACAACCACCATCAGACCGGTCCGACCGGCACGGTGATGTTCTCGCCGCCGTTCCGCGATCCGGCGAGCTACAACTTCCACGAGTCGATCATCACCGGCATCGACGTCGTGGGCGCGGCGATCCACTCGCGCATGGAAGCCGAGCACAAGCCGGGCGTCGTGTCGCGGTCGCTCTCGTCGTACTCGACGTGGTGGAACGGCGGTCTGCGCACGATGGCGTACTTCCACAACATGATCGGCATCCTCACGGAGACGATCGGCAACCCCACGCCGATGCAGATCCCGTTCCTGGCCGAGCGGCAGCTGCGGTTCGCCGACATGCCCTACCCGCTCCCGCCGCTGCAGACGTGGCACTTCCGCCAGTCCATCGATTACTCGGTGACGGCGAACAAGGCGATCCTCGACTACGCCTCGCGGTACCGCGAGACGGTGCTGTGGAACATCTATCGGATGGGGCACGACGAGATCGCGCGCGGCAACAGTGACGATTGGATCGTGACGCCGAAGATCCTCGCGGAGGCGCAGTCCAAGATGGGTGCCGGCGGCCGCGGTGGCCGCGGCGCGGCGCCGCTCGACGCGATGGCGACTGCCGATTTCGGCCGGGGCGGCGGCGGCACGAAGGAACAGTACGAGACGCTGTTCCGCGCCAAGGACAACCGCGCCCCGCGCGGCTACATCCTTCCGTCGAACCAGCCCGACTTCCTGACGGCGCAGAAGTTCCTCGTCGCACTGCAGAAAGCCGGCATCCTCATCCACCGCGCCACGGCGAGCTTCACCGTCGCCGGCAAGACGTATCCCGCGGGCTCGTACGTCGTGAAGACCAGCCAGGCCTTCCGGGCGCACGTGCTCGACATGTTCGAGCCGCAGGACCACCCGAACGACTTCCCATATCCCGGTGCGCCCCCCAACCGGCCGTACGACAACGCCGGCTGGACGCTCGCCATGCAGATGGGCGCCAAGTTCGATCGCGTGCTCGACGGGTTCGACGGACCGTTCAAGCTCCTCGATCCGCTCACCGATCGCATCAAGCCCGATCCGACCACCGTCGTCGCCAACGGCGCCGGGTGGATCATGAGCCCCAAGCAGAACGATGCGTTCCATGTGGTCGCGCGCCTGTGGGAAGCGGGCGCCGACGTGTATCGCCTGAATCGCGCCGCCACCGTGAACGGCAAGTCGTACTCGGCGGGCTCGTGGTTCATCCCGAACAGCGCCAAGAGCGCCCCCGTGGTGCAGAAGTCGGCCAAGGACATCGGCGTGGAGTTCGTGCCGAGCAACGATCTCTCGGCGAGCAGCGACAAGACGCCCGCCGCGCGCATCGCGCTGTGGGACCGGTTCGGCGGCTCGATGCCGAGCGGCCATATCCGCTGGCTGCTCGAGCAGTACGAGCTGCCGTACAAAGTGGTGTACGCGAACGAACTCGACACGGGCAACCTGCGCGCGAAGTATGACGTGATCATCTTCCCAGAGAACGCGATCCCGGGCACTGGTGCCGGCCGCGGCGGACGGGGCGGCGGTGGCGGCGGCGG
>CAIRBD010000339.1 GCA_903876745.1 uncultured Gemmatimonadota bacterium | reverse complement strand
CGCTCGCTCCCGCTCGCTCCGGCATCGTTCGATCGCCGGGAATCCTCCGAGGACCCCAGCCTGTCGACCACGGTCGAGGGACAGATCGTGGGAACGCCGCTCTACCTGTCCCCCGAGGCGATCGCCGGCGCACGTCCGGACGCGTCGTTCGATCTCTGGGCGCTGACCGTCGTGCTCTACGAGTCGATGGCTGGTCGCCACCCGATGCGCGCACCGTCCGTGGCCGCGACGCTGGCTCGCATCGCGGCGCGCAGCGTCGCGGACATCCGTGAACTCGCGCCACACGTGCCGCCGCACGTCGCCGCGTTCTTTCGGAAGGCGCTCTCACCGGAGGTCGCAGAGCGGCCGGCCTCCGCCGAGGCGTTGCGATCCGGACTTCACACGTTGCTGATCACTCCCCGCTGACCTGCGCTGAACCAACGGTTCAGCGCGGCGGCCACGGGCTCAGGACCCCGCGAGTCGCCGATCCGCGCCGCCACGCCCTCCATCGCATGACAACCAGCGTGCCCTGCGAGCAACGCGGCGAGTTTGCCGATCCGCGCAATCTCAGCCGCCGACAACACGTTCGCGGCGCCGGTCTCCCGCAAACGCAGCGCGATCGGACGCAGGGTCGCGATCGTCTCCGCGCGAAACTCATCGGAGTTCACCAGCGCGGTGAGGATATTCATCCCGATCTCGGCGAAAAATGCGCCGACGTGCGCACCCACGCCGTCGGCCGCCTGCTCTGCGGCATGGACATCCGGACGTAACTGCGTGTCCGCGTTCGCGGCGAGCAGCAGGAAGTCGAAAGTCTTTCGGGCCGCGTCGGCGTCGAAGAGCGACTGGAAGAAGCACCGCAACGGTTCGACACGCAGCGATGCGAGGCCGCACGCCTCGAAGATCGTCGGCAGCGCGAAGCCACGGAAGATCGAGTGATCCTTCGTGTCATGGCCGAAATAGAGGCCAACCGCCGGACGCGTCTTCGTCACGGGGTCGATGTCCGCAGCGAAGATCACGGCGCCGGAATCGCCCGATTCACCGAACTCGCCGCCGTTCGAATTGATCTCGAAGTAACCGCGGTACACCTCGCCGTTCTCCATTTTGAGGGCGCGTGTTGGCGGTTTCGCCACCGTGCCCTCCACGACCGGGTGCCGCGTCGCGCTCGGATCACCGGGGCGCATGAGGACGGGGACGTTCTCCCGCACGTCACCGACGTCGAGCACTGCGTGGCCGAGATTCGGCACGTCGAATACGAGGCGTGCGTCGCGCGCAGGGTCGAGCACGGCACAGTCCAGGGGCCCCTCGACGGCCGGATGCTCCGGCATGGTCCGATACACCTTGCCCGCCGCCAGGTGCACGCCAAGGTCCTGATTCGCCAGATCGATGAACGCGCCCTCCACCGGAGCGACGTGTCCGCAGGTCAGGAACACGATGCCGCGACGGTCAGAATCCCACGCGAAGCCACCGATCTGCCCGCTACCGATCTTCGTGCCAGGCGCAAGCGGGCGCCGCATGGCGCGGGCGGCAGGACTCGTCATCTTCCGTTCCCTCCGACTCGTGGTTGCCGCCTATCCTGCGGCCACCCGGAAATCATGTCAAGTACCCGCCATCACCGCGCAGTTCAGGCCGCTCCCGAAACTCCCCCAGCGCCCCCGCGTTCGCCAACGCCTCCGTGTTCTTCACCGGCCGCCCGTGGATCGCCTCGCGTACGGCGAGCTCCGTGATCTTCCCGCTGATCGTGCGCGGAATATCGGATACCTGCGCGATCACCTTGGGCACGTGATGCGGACTCGCCTGCTCGCGGATCCGCCGACGGATCCGCTCGCGCAGCGCGTCGTCGAGCGTGAGTCCGTCGCGCAGCCGCACGAACAGCACCACGCGCACGTCGGCATCGCCGTGCACCGTGATCTCCTGGCCGACGACCACACTCTCGATCACTTCCTCGAGCTGTTCGACCTGCCGGTAGATCTCCGCCGTCCCGATGCGCACGCCGCCGGGATTCAGCGTCGCGTCACTGCGCCCGTGGATCACGAGGCCGTCGTGCTGCGTGATCTCCGCCCAGTCGCCGTGCCGCCACACGTTCGGATACACCTCGAAATACGCGGCGCGATACTTCGCGCCGTCGGCGTCGTTCCAGAACGCGACCGGCATCGACGGGAACGGCTTCGTACACACCAGCTCGCCCGCCTCGCCGCGCAGCGACCGCCCGTCCTCGCCGAACACGTCCACCGCCATGCCGAGCCCGAACCCCTGCAGCTCGCCGCGCCACACGGGCTGCAGCGGATTGCCGAGCGCGAAGCACGAGATGAGATCGGTGCCGCCGGAGATGCTCGCGAGATGCACGCCCGGCTTCACGTCGCGCTCGACGTAGTCGTAGGAGTGTTCGGCGAGCGGGCTCCCGGTACTGAGGACCGTGTGGAGCGCGCCGAGATCGTGCGTCTGCGCGGGGCGCAGCCCCTCTTTGTCCGACAGCGCAAGAAACTTCGCGCTCGTACCGAACACGGCCACGCGCTCCTCGGCGGCGAGCGTCCAGAGCGCATCCGGACGGCCGGGGGGCATCGGCGCGCCGTCGTACAGCACGATACTGCCGCCGGCGGCGAGCGCGCTCACCAGCCAGTTCCACATCATCCAGCCGCACGTGGTGAAGTAGAAGATGCGCTCGCCGTCGCGAAGGTCCACGTGCAGGCGGTGTTCTTTGAGGTGCTGCACCAGCGTGCCGCCGGCGCCGTGCACCATGCACTTGGGGAGCCCCGTCGTGCCGGACGAATACATCACGTACAGCGGATGCTCGAACGGGAGGCGTTCGTATCGCGGCGGCGCACCCTCCCCCCGGGCAAGGAAGGCGTCCCACGACTCCGCCCCACGCGCGCGCAGGCGTGCGGCGGCGGCCGACGAGTCCGCGGATATCGGCACGGCATCCCCGAGGAAGGGCACGATCACCACGCGCTCGATGGCGGGGATGGCCGCAGCGATCGCCGCCGCGCGCTCGAGGCAGTCGATCGTCTTCCCCGCGTAGGTATAGCCGTCGGCGACGATCAGCACCTTCGGCGCGATCTGTCCGAACCGGTCGAGCACGCCGTTCGCGCCGAAGTCGGGCGAGCACGACGACCAGACCGCCCCCACCGAGGCG
>CAIRBD010000338.1 GCA_903876745.1 uncultured Gemmatimonadota bacterium | reverse complement strand
TGTCGCGCGCGAAGGCGGGCGCGAGCCTGCTCTCGCTGCAGTTCACGCGTGACGACCTGACCGGATTCGCCGGCAAGGACGGGGCGCAGGTGAGCATCTTCCGGCTGCCGCCATGATCGGCCGTGTGCTGATGCTGCTCAGCGTGTTGACGGTCCCCGCGTGCCTTCGCGCACAGGCGGCCGGCGGTTCGCGCGCCGCGATGTTCCTCACGTTGCCGTCGAGCGCGCGGGCGCTGGCGCTCGGCGAGGCGTGGGGGGCCGTGGCGGACGACGCGGGTGCGTTGTTCTACAATCCTGCGCAGCTCGCGCGTGTGCACGGCACGGACGCGCAGGCGTCGGTGCAGCGCTACGTGGCGGGGACGACGCTCGCGTCGGTCGCTGTGGCGACGCCGCTCGGGCGTGGCGCGGTGGCGCTCGGCGTGCGCTTCCTCGATTACGGCAGCGTGCCGGAGATGGTGATCTCGTCATCGGACACGCCCGAGACCGGGGTGCCGACGGGGGCGCAGGTGAGCGCGCAGGATGTGGCGCTCTCGCTGGGCTACGGCTATGACGTGTCGATGCGCGGACGGCTTCGCGTGGGCGCGTCGGTGACGTGGGCGCAGCAGCACGTGGCCAGCTATGCCGGGGCAGCCGTCGTCGCCGACGTCGGCGCCGCGTGGACGGCTCCTACGGGATGGGAGATCGCGGCGGCGCTGCAGAATGCCGGTGGCACGCTGCGGCTCGCGGCGGTGGCATCGCCGATGCCGCTCACGTGGCGCGCGTCGGTAGCGGCGCCCGTAGTGCATGCGGATCGAGTGACGGTGCGGGAGATGGCCGAGGTCCGGCAGACGAGCGGTGGCGTGTTGACCGGCGTGCTGGGGGCGGAGGGCGTGTGGCGTGCGGCGGCGGAGTCGCCCCAGTTGAGCGTGCGTGTGGGCTATGCGTTCCGCGGCGCCGGCGAGGACCGGTTGCCGCTCACGGCGGGACTCGGCCTCGGATTCGGCCGGATCGCGATCGACTACGCGTATGAGGGGTTCGACCTGATGGGAGGGGCGACGCATCGCGTGGGTGTTCGCTTCTCCGCCGCGCCCAACGCGCGGTGATGACGGAGCGACGGCGTCTCGTGCGGATGCGCTGGGGGGGCATCGGAGCGGTGCTGCTGGCGGTGCTCGCCGGCGGCGCGCTGTTGGCGGCGGCGACGCCGATGGGGCGGTACCTCGCGCGCGGCGCGTGGGCGGAGGCGAAGATCCTCGCGCGGCGGCGGTCGATCGTGCGGCTGGCCGCCGACAGTACGCTGCCGAACTCGACGCGCGCCAAGTTGCAACTGGTGCTCGCGGCGCGCGCGTTCGCCGCGGACTCGCTCGGGCTGCCGGCGAAGGACGCGTTCACGCAGTTCACGCAGCTCGACCACGACACGCTCGTGCTCGTGCTTTCCGGGGCGCACAAGGACGCGCTGCTCCCGGTGACGTGGTGGTTCCCGGTGGTGGGGCGCGTGCCGTACAAGGGGTTCTTCGATTTCGCGCTGGCGCGTCGCGCCGAGCAGGAACTCGCGGCGGAGGGCTACGACACGTATCTGCGGCCGTCGCCGGCGTTCAGCACGCTCGGCTTCTTCAACGACCCGCTGCTCTCGACCACGCTGGGTGAGGATTCGCTGGAGATCGTGAACACCGTGGTGCACGAGCTGACGCACAACCGCTTCTACGCAAAGGGCGAGGCGGTGTTCAACGAGAGCTTCGCGAACTTCGTGGGGGCGCGGGGGGCGGAGCGGTTCTTCCGCTCACGCGGCGACTCAGCGCATGCAGCCCGCGCGGCGGCGCGCTGGGGCGACGACGTGCTGCTGGGCGCGGTGTGGGCGC
>CAIRBD010000337.1 GCA_903876745.1 uncultured Gemmatimonadota bacterium | reverse complement strand
GGATGTGGATGGAGTGCTCGCCTCACATCGCTACGATGATGCGAACGCGCTGCACGCCGCGTTGCGTGCACGCGGCTTCCAACACGACCGCTCCGACACGGCGCACATCCATAGATGGCGTGCGCCGAGCGGCGTGTTGTTCGATCTCGTGCCCGCGGGCGCGCATCCCGGCGGCAGCGGCAACGTCTGGGACGCCGAAGCGCTCGCGAGCGCGGTCACCGCAACGGTCGATGGCGTCGCGTTCCGCCACGTGGCGGCCCCGGCGTTCATCGCGATGAAGCTCGCGGCATACACGGACCGCGGCGGCGACGACCTGCGCGCGAGTCACGACATGGAAGACATCTTCGCGCTCATCGCGTCGCGCCCGACGTTGGTGGCGGAAACCGCCGTGGCAAGCGATGCCGTGCGGGCGCGCCTCACGATGTTCGCCAAGAACCTGCTCGGGAGCGGCCTCGCCGAGGAGGTGGCTGCGGCGCATCTGAACAACGCGGATGATCCGGCGACGGTGGTTCGCGAGACGTTGGCGCGGCTCGCGGAGCTGGCGGCGGTGCTCCCGCCTCCGCCCGCTTGACGCAGCCGCCATTCCCCCACATCCTTCACTTGCGCGGCGATTTCCCGACTTGGCGGGCCGCGCATCCGGCATACCGGATATCCGCCTAAGTCGCAGCCACACGGCCCGCGACTGACTGTCAGTCGGGGGCCGTACATTTTTCACAACCGAAGTACCCGGCCACCTGCGCCTCGGTGGCCAGCATGAAGAGTGCGGCGAGAGCATCGGCTCCGTGACCCGCACGCCAATCCGTAGTCCTGCCCACTCCGGGCATCACGGTGGCCCAGCCGACCGGCGTCGCGTTCGTGCGACGACGGAACCATGTGCGAGCGAGGCGTGACCTCTTTCGAAAGGACCGTGCCATGGAACACCACGAGATGCTCGCCTACCGCCGCAACGCCGCCCACCGCCATCTGCGGGAGGCGCTCGCGCGCGTGAACGAGATGATGGCGGAGATCCGCCACGACCTGAACGCCGAAAAGCGCGACTTCCTGTTCGTCGTGCAGGCCGTCATCGACAACGTGTGCGACGCGCTCGACGAGGCGGGCTCGCACAGGGAGCTCTCCGCGGTGGTGCACAACGCGCGAGTCGCGCTCCAGGCGCTGCGCGGCACGGCGTTCGAGTGCGACATCCCGCTCATGGACGCACTCGAGGACGTGGCTATCGCCGCCGACCCGCTGCCCTGGAAGTCCACAGACCACCGCGACGAGAACGCGCGCCTCCTCGCCGAGGCGACGCATCGCCTGCGCTTCGATCTGCGGCGCGAGGCGCCCGATGTGCCGATGCAGGGATACGAACTGCTCCCCGCTGAGGTGTCGCCGAGCGGCGCGCTCGCGGTGGGGCAGCTGATCACGCTCCGCACGCAGTCGTCGATGTTCCGCGGCGGGTGCCCGGTGTGCGCGGGGCTCGCGCTCGGCATGGCCGTGGGCGGCGACGGCACGACGTGGTTCGTGTTCGGCGTGTGCACCGTGTGCGCGCACGTGCTCTACCGGTCGCAGCCGCGCGCCGAGTTCTTCGAGGAGATGGGGGAACTCTTCGACACGCTCGGCTTCGTGTCGCTCACCTCCAACCAGTGGCTCGGCATGAACGGACACGCGCACGACGCGCTGCTCGCCGAGCTTCGGAAACGCGGTGCGGCGCTGCTGCCGCCCCCGCACTTCGGGTTCCTGGTCGCGATGCCGGAGACGATGTGCCGGTGGCACAACGACCCGCTCGCGCGTGCGAGCGGCTGGGCGATCCGTGTGGCCGTGCGGCACGCGTCGACCGGTGCGCTCGTCCAGTTCACCGAGCAGGTGCAGCGGCAGGTGACGGCGTTCGTGAGCGAGTATCAGCTGCGCACGGGACGCCTGCCGGAGCTCGAGCATGAGGGCGCGGACGGTCTGCTCTACTGCTTTCCGATGATCAGTCAGGAGCCGGTGGAGTATCGCAAGACGCCGGCGATCGAGGACGCGGCGCCGTGGACGTCGGCGCGCGACGACGCACCGGCCGGGGAGGTTGAGGCGGACTTCGACACCGAAGCCGACACAGACTCCGAAGCGGAGCAGGCGCAGGCCGACATCGACCTCGTCGTCGACACCGCGCTCGACGGCATGGTGCACCGCTCCGCGTTGGAACGCGTCACCACTCGCCTCGACGAAACCGGCGCGCTCGATGACGCCGGCGCCGGTGAGCTCGCCGGCCTGTACCTCTCGGCCGACGTGATCGCCGACGGGTACGACGCCATCGACGATGACCAGCTCCGCGAGGCGATGGAGCTGCGCGCGAAGACGAGGATCACGCCCACACACCGGCTCGCGTACCTGCGGGAGTACATACTCGGCGAGCTCGAGGCCGATGCCGACGCGTCGCACGCGCTGGTGCCGGTGACGCTCACGGCGAGGGATGGCCGAACGGTGCTCGTGGTGGGCGGCGTGCGGGGCTACAGCTTCAGCGGCGTGGAGACGACGTGGTGCGGACCGTTCGCCACGGTGGATGCGATGCGCCGGTATCTGACGGAGGAAGGGTGGGTGCAGGGCGTGGAGGGTTTCGAAGCGCTGTCGCCCGCGCGGCGACTGGCGATCGCGACGCGCAATCACCGCAAGACGGCGAGGTAACGCAAATGACGAAACGATACGGGAAGAAGCCGGCGACGGCATACGGTGTGGATCTCGACTTCCGCCCCACCGGCTACGGCGACACCGTGGATCCCGTCGCCGCCATCGTGCAGAACATCACGGGGCAGAACCGGCGCACGATGGTGCGCCGGTCGATGACCGATGCCGCGCCGGGCGGCGCGCGCGAGATAGACGAAGAAGTGATGGCCGATGTGCTCGACACGATCGGCCGCGAGATGATCGGCCGGTTGCATCCGTCGTTCTTGGGCGGCGAATACCTCCCCGGCTACGCGAGCGGCGAGGTGGAGATCGCGCGCGTGGTGCTCGCCTCGGTGACGCAGGACGTGTTCAGCCTGCGCGTGCGGCGGCAGGGGCGGCGCTATCGCTATCGGTTCGTGGGGGAGTACGAGACCACGTACACGGTGCGGCCGGCGAGTTCGGCGAAGCCGCTGTCGCTGCGGGAGGTGGTGCGCTGCATCGACCGGGTGGAGGCGAGTGACGAGAGCACGGGCGGGTGGCCGTTTCCGGAGCAGCTCGCGTACTCCACGCTCGAGAACGACTCGCTCGAGGCGGCGCTGGCGTTCGTGCAGGTGGAGTCGGAGGTGTATCCGGGGTTGGGGCGGTACTATGCGGAGCGGATGAGGGTGTGGGGGGAGGAGGTGGTTCGGGAGAGGGAGGAGGAGTAGCGCGCCTGGTGCCGTCAGGGTGCTGTTGCGGGACATGCAAAATATTGTATATATTCGATGACCGCAAAACACGTCGCCTGGGTGGGAACGTCAAGAAATCGAGGCAGACGTCGCCGCTCGACATCACGGTCGCGCGAGTCCGATACGGGGTCGCGCGCCGCTCTCACCAGGAGTTCCGTTAGATGAGCATGCGAGTAGAGCGATCGTCCGGCAACGTCTTCCTGGATATCGGCTTCCCGAAGGAAGAGGCGGCGCATCTCTTGATCCGTTCAGACCTCATGAGCCAGATCGAGCAGCTCATCAAGGAGCGGAAGCTGACACAGAAGAAGGCGGCGAAGTTGCTCGGTGTGACGCAGCCGCGAATCAGCGATCTGAAGCGCGGGAAGATCGACCTGTTCAGCATCGATGCGCTCGTGGAGATGCTGGCGCGGCTCGACGTGACGGTCACCGTCAAGACGAAGCGGGCGAAGCGCGTGGCGTGAGGCGGACGGCGCTGGGCTTGGCGCCTTAGCGCCTGGGTGATGCGGAGAGTCGCGCTTCATCGACGTACAGAAGAATGTGCGTGTGATGGTGCATCGTATACGAACCGAACAGCGTGCCCTGCACGGTCGCTCGCTTCCCGAGTGACGGGCGCAGTGCGTCATAGCCGCGCTGGCCGATCACGAGTTGCACCGTTCGCACACCGCTCACGTTGTCCTGGCGCTCTGGGCCCTCCGTGCAGATGGGCCGCTGGAGTTCGAGATAGTACCCGTCCTCCACTTCGTCGCCGTCCTTGATGCTCTGAAAATTCGGCTTGCCCGGATAGACGCGCCGTACCAGACGCCCAGTGAGAGCGACCGTGTCGCGATCGGCGCGGAAGCAGACGTCGGCACGGGGCTGAGGAAGCGCAAAGGCGGCGAACAGGATCGTGCTGAACAGGATGGGCATTCGTCCGCGGCGTGTTTCGGGAAAAGGGGGTACGCGAATGCTGCCACCAGTCTCTGACGCGTACGGACCCCTACGCCGTCCGATCCACGATCTCCACGTGCATCTCCGCGGTCTTCAGTTCATGCATCACCCGCGCCAGATCCTCCACCCCGCCGTGTCCGCCCGCGTGCACCACCATCGTGCACCGGTTGCCCGCGCGCGCGACCTCGGCGCCGATCTTCGTGGCCTCGAACAAGCGCCGCACCGAGCCGGGCTCGAGCCGCGGCGCGAGCGGGTTGAGGTTCACGATTGTGTCGTCGCCGCGCACCCAGCACGGACTCGAGATGAACACGAGGCCGAACGAGAGGTCGCGCCCTTCGTCGCCGCTGAATACCACCGTGAAATGCATGCGCTGATCGTCTCCGAGGAGGTACGTGTTCCGTAACTCCCGAAGCATGCGCTCTGGGTCTGACAGTCCGGGTGCGGATCAGCTTTTCGGCGCCACCTGCGTCAGCCGCACGAGCACGCCCTCGCACCCCACCCCCACCAGACGATCACGACGCGGCAGGATCTCATCGCGCGACTGCCGCCCCGAATGCGCCGCCGTGTTTCGGTACGGCGCCAGATCGTCGAGGATCGCCGGCAGCTGTTCGGTGAACCACTTGCCCTCGGTGAGATGCGTGGCGAGCCACGTCATCCGCTCGCGGTCGTGCGAGATGGCCTTGGCGAGCTGCCCCGCCGAGAGGGCACGCGACGCCACGAGATGCACGGAGCGGCCGTCCACGCTGTGGTACTGCAGCGGCGTGGGCGCCTGTTCCAGTGCGCGCGCCAGGAGGGCGTTCACCTGCACCTCGAGCGCCTTGCACAGTTCCACGAGCACCGTCGAAAAGTCGAACGACGTGTCGCGCCGGTGGTCGCGCATCAAACGCTCGGCGGTCGCCACGAAGGTGCGCGCCGTGGGGAGGAGCGCGTTCCACGCGCGCAGGCCGAACACGTTGTCGCGAAGCTCCGACACCACGCCGCCGAGTCCGAAGCGTGCCACGTCGGCAACCACCCAGAGGTCGCCGTCGTTGAGCGCGGTGCGTTCGTCCTCGTCAAAGAAGCACGCGCCGTCGGGGCGCGTCACGAGCAGGGGGAGGTTCACCATCCCGCCGTACAGCGACACGGGCCTGTCGTTGTACGTGACGACGCGCAGCTGACGCAGCTCGTCCTGTACGGCGAGGGTGTCGTCGAAGATCAGCGCGCGGATGTCGCCGAGCTTGAACCAGCAGTCGCAGTGCAGATCGTTGCGGGCGTAGTAGTCGGGCGTGTGGTCGGGGTCGGTGACCGACTTGTCGTCGCTCTCGATGGCGAGCACCTCGGCCACGTAGAGCGAGCGGTAGTCGGT
>CAIRBD010000336.1 GCA_903876745.1 uncultured Gemmatimonadota bacterium | reverse complement strand
GCGCGCCAGTTGCGGCGGCGGTCGTCCGACCGCTGCGCGTCGAGCCCCGCGCTCACGCGCGGTCCCGTGGCGCAGTCGCACGGCGTCCACGCGGCATCGAGTCGCACGCCCTCGATCCACCGGCCAAGCCGGCTCAGCGTTCCGACCTTCGCGCCCGCCGTGCCCGGCGGCGCGGTGGCGAGCGGATTGTCCACCAGCCGGCGCTGCAGGTACGCCGCCGCCGACCACACCAGCGCGCCGTCCGCGTGCTGCACGCGCACCGAGAACTGCGTCTGCGAGATCGCCCGGCTGGCGCCGCGCGCGATGTTCGTCGCTGCGGCCGAATCGCGGTTCGCGGCGTACTCGGCGGCGGTCAGCGCCCCGGGATTCAGCGCGAGCGGCGTCGCCGCCGCGCTCACGCGGAGCTGCACGGTGGTCGCGGCGCCCGCCGCCCAGTCGACGGCCGCCATCAGCTGGCGCGTGTCGGCCGCGCTGTACTGCCGCGTGCCGTCGGTCGTCGTGCGCGAGAGCGAGAGCGCGCCCACCACGTCGCCCGCACGTCCCGCCGTGCGCAGTTGCGTTTTGCGCAAACCGAACGCGCCCGCCGTCACGCGCACCGTTTCCGACAGCGCGTCGGGTGCCGCGAGATCGCTCGTGAACGCGAGCACGCCGCCCGACCCGTTGCCGTAGAGCGTGGACGCGGACCCGCGCAGCACCTCCACCCGCGACACGTCACCCAGGTCGATGTTCGTCAGCTGGCTCTGCCCGTCGGGCGACGATTGCGGGATGCCGTCGAGCAGCACCTTCACGCCGCGCAGTCCGAAGTTGGCGCGGGCACCCGCGCCGCGGATGCTCAGCCGCTGGTCGAGCGCGTAGTTGTAGCGATTCGCCACGAACACGCCGGGGATCGCGGGGAGCGCTTCGTCGATGCCGAGCGTCGCGCGCGCGCCCGCGAGTGACGACTTGTCCACGACCCCGACCGCCCACGGCACCCGGGCCGCGTCCGACGGCGTGCGCGTCACCGTGATGGTCGTGCGATCGAGCGTGCGCGGCGAGAGCGAATCAACGCGCGCCAGCGAGTCCGCGCGCGTGAGCGAATCGACGCCGGAGCGACGCGCCGCCGGCCGCTGCGCACACAGCACGCGTGGCGGCGCGGTGAACCCACCGAGCACGATCGCGAGCAGCAGACGGTGGGCGAGGACGCGAAGCATCCGGGAACGGTAATGACGCGGCGTGCACGCGACCACGGCCGCGCGGCCGGATCACGGCCGCGCTCGCCGCGTACCTTTCCGCATGGCCCTCCCCGCCACCATGCACACCTTCGACATCGACCTCTCCGATGTCGACCGCAACGTCTACGAGACTTTCTCGCTGAAGGTCGCCCGACACCCGTCGGAGACCGAGGAGTACCTCCTCACGCGCGTCCTCGCGTACTGTCTCGAGTACAAGGAAGGGATCACCTTCTCCAAGGGGCTCGCCGATCCCGAGGACCCGCCGCTGAGTGTGCGCGACCTCACCGGCGCCATCACGGTGTGGATCGAGATCGGCTTCCCCGACGCCGCGCGCGTGCACAAGGCGAGCAAAGCCGCGCCGCGCCTCGCCATCTACACGCACAAGGAGCCGCGGCTGCTCCTGCGCCAGTGGGAAGGGCAGCGCATCCATCGGGCCGAGGCCGTGGAACTCTACGAGGTGGACCGTGCGTTGCTCTCGGAACTCACGACGCATCTCGACCGCCGCGTGAAGTTCACGATGTCGGTGAGTGACCGACAGCTGTACATCGACATCGGCGGCCACACGCTGCACGGGACCGTCGAGCGGCACCCCCTCGCCTGACCACGGAGTCGTCACCATGTCGTTCGTGAAGCTCTACCTCGCCGCCTTCGTCGCCTTCTTCGCGCTCGACATGACCTGGCTCGGCGTCGTCGCCAAGAAGCTCTATGCCGAGCAGATGGGGCACCTCCT
>CAIRBD010000335.1 GCA_903876745.1 uncultured Gemmatimonadota bacterium | reverse complement strand
GCGAAAGCGACAAGTCCTACTATCTGCGCGAGGAGCGCATGGGTTGGATTCTCGGTCCATACGAGGCCGGTGCGCCCGCGCGCTTCGCCGACGGCGTGCCCGACTGGTTCGGCAAGAGTCTGTTCGAAGGAGATCTGGACCGTCTTCTGCCGCACATCGAGGCGGCGCAGCGGCGCGTGCCCTCGCTCGCTAACTGCGGCATCAAGGACATCGTCAACGGTCCGATTTCCTACACCCCGGACGGCAGCCCGCTGGTCGGCCCGGCCGGCACCAAGCGCGGCCTGTGGCTGAACGAGGGCCACAGCTTTGGCATTACGGCAGCCGGCGGTTCCGGCTGGCAGCTCGCCGAGTGGATCGTGGACGGCGAGCCGGGCATCGACATGCTGGGGGTGGACCCGCGTCGCTTCGGCCCGTATACCTCCAAGCGTTACGTCGTGGACAAGAACGAGGAGACCTACCGCGACGTCTTCACGATCCACTTCCCCGACGAGGAGCGCGCCGCCGGCCGGCCGGTCAAGACCAGCCCTGTCTACGACAAGATCAAGCGCCTGGGCGGCGTCATGGGCCAGCGCTACGGCTGGGAACGCGCGATGTGGTTCGCGCCCGCGGGCGTCGAGCCCAAGGACGTGTGGAGCTTCCGCCGCACAAATTACTTCCCGCACGTCGCCCGTGAAGTGGCGCTGATGCGCGAGAAGGTCGGCGTCATCGACCTGGCCCCATTCACCAAGTACGAGGTCAAGGGCGCCGGCGCCGAGGCCTGGCTCGACAGCCTGGTCGCCAACAAGGTACCGACCAAGATCGGCCGCATCGCGCTTTGCCACGCGCTGACGAAGCGTGGCGGCATCCGCTCGGAGTTCACGATCACCAAGATCGCGGACCACCACTACTACTGCGTCAGCGCCGGCGCGGCCGAACGCTATGACAGCGACTATCTGAAGAAGCGCCTGCCGACCGACGGCTCGGTGCAACTGCAGGACATCACCATGAGCCGTGGCTGCTTCGTCATCGGCGGACCGCGCTCGCGCGACCTGCTGGCGAAGCTGACCGACTCGAAGCTCGACAACGCCTCGTTCCCGTGGCTCACGAGCCAGGTGATCGAGGTCGGCTACGCCACCGACGTCTATGCGCTGCGCGTGAACTTCGTCGGCGCGCTCGGCTGGGAACTGCACTTCCCGATCGAATACGCCCACAGTCTGTTCGACGCCGTTTTCGCTGCCGGGGCCGAATACGGCATCGGCATGGTCGGCATGCGCGCCATGGCATCGCTGCGCATGGAGAAGTCCTACCGCATGTGGGGCAGCGACATGACGCGTGACTACACGCCGTTCGAGTGCTCGCTGGACCGCTTCGTGCGCATGAACAAGGGGCCGTTCATCGGCCGTGAGGCGCTCGAGAAGCAACTCGCCGCCGGCGTGCCGCACCGCTTCGTGACGCTGGAAGTGCACGACGTGGTCGACGCCGATCCGCTCGGCAACGAGCCGATCTTCGACCAGGGTGGCAAGATGATCGGACGGGCGACCTCGGGCTACTATGGCCACACGATCAAGAAGAGCCTGGTCATCGGCTACGTGAAGCCCGACTACGCGACGCCGGGCACGGAACTCAAGATCGAGGTGCTCGGCGAACGCAAGCGCGCAACCGTGCTGGTCGAGTCGCCGTACGATCCGGACAATAACGATCTGAGGGCCTGATGCAAAAGTTCTCGGCCTGGTCATTGCTCAAGGAAGCCTTCGGCGGCCACCAGGGGTGGACGTCGCAGTGGCGGCGTGCGGCGCCGAAGGCGGAGTACGACGCGATCATCGTCGGTGGTGGCGGCCACGGGCTCGGCGCTGCGTATTACCTCGCGGCCGAATACGGCCTGACGAACATCGCGGTGGTGGAGAAGGGCTGGATCGGCGGCGGCAACACCGGCCGCAACACGACGATCATTCGCTCGAACTATCTGTTCGACGAAAGCGCCCGCCTCTACGACCACTCGCTGAAACTGTGGGAGAACCTGTCGCAGGTCCTCAACTACAACACGATGTTCTCGCCGCGTGGCGTGATGATGCTGGCGCACACGGTGCACGACATCCAGGTCATCAAGCGTCACGTCCACGCCAACCGTGGCAATGGCGTCGACAATGAATGGCTTGAACCGGCGCAGGCGAAGGAGTTCTGCCCGATCCTCAACGTCGAGAAGAACATCCGCTATCCGGTGCTCGGCGCCGCACTGCAGCGCCGCGGCGGCGTCGCCCGCCACGACACGATGGCCTGGGGCTACGCCCGCGCTGCGGATGCGCTCGGCGTCGACATCATCGAGAACTGCGAAGTGACCGGCATCCGCCGCGACGCCCGCGGCGCGGTCGAAGGGGTGGACACCACTCGCGGCTACATCGCCTCCAAGAAGATCGGCGTTTCGGCGGCGGGCAATACGAGCGTGGTGCTGGGCATGGCGGGGGTGCGCCTGCCGCTGGAAAGCTTCCCGCTCCAGGC
>CAIRBD010000334.1 GCA_903876745.1 uncultured Gemmatimonadota bacterium | reverse complement strand
GAACCGCGTGCCCTGCCCCGCCGCGGTGAACACCCGCACATCGCCGCTCGCCTCGCGCACGATGCGCTGCACGGTCGCCAGGCCAAGCCCGCTCCCGCCGCCCGCCTTCGTCGTGAAGAACGGCTCGAAGATGTGCGGACGCACGTCGTCGGGGATGCCGCCCCCCGTGTCGGCCACGTTGATCCGTAGGTAGCGCCCGCCGGCGAGCGGCGCGCCGTCGTCGGTGCGTCCCGGGGTGCGCACCTCGTCGGCCACCGTGATGGCGATGCGCCCGCCCGCGGGCATCGCGTCGCGCGCATTCACCACGAGGTTCATCACCACCTGGTCGAACCGCGTGGGATCGATCACCACGAACAGCTCGGCAGCGCCCACGTCCATGTCGAGCTGCACGTGCCCGCCCGCGAGCCGCCGCAGGATCTCGTGCGACTCGCGCAACTGCGCCGTGGCGTCGAACGTCGTGGGGGCCTCTTCCTTGCGGCGCGCGTACGTCACGAGCTGGCGGATGAGGTCGGTGGCGCGCTTCGCCGCCGTCTCCATCAGGTCAAGGTCTTCGGTATCGTCGTGCGTGCCGTCGCGGCGGCTGCGCAGGGCGTAGAGCCCGCCCATCACCACCGTCAGTACGTTGTTGAAGTCGTGCGCGACGCCGCTCGCGAGGCGCCCCAGACTCTCGAAACGCCGCGCGTCGAGCAGGCGGGCCTCGGCATCGCGGAGCCGCTCTTCCTGCGCGATGACGGCGCCCCGTTCCTCACCCAGCGCGACGACGATGATGATGACGCCGGTGGCGAGCGCCTGCAGCACTTGGCCGACGACGATCGGCGTCAGCTGGGCAACGCTCTGCTCGCGCAGCTCCACGCCCGTGCGGAACAGCCACGTGAGCGCGATGCGCACCGGCATCAGGGCGATCGCGAACGCGAGCAGGCGCAGCAGGAGCGGGTTCTCCGAACCGCCGCGCGAACGTCTCCATGCATGCGCCGCGGCCCACAGGGACACGAGCACGTAGAACGTGGGCTGCCCGTAGTAGAACGCGGCTTTCCCCGTGACGAGGCCGGCCATGACGCCCAGCGCCGCGAGGCCGGCGCCGGCGATCCATGGCGCCAGGCGCCGCGCGGTGGGCCACGCCTCGCGCCGTGCCCCCGCGAGCACATCGGCCGCATGCATCCACCACGGCGCGATCATGACCACGCACGCGAGGACGACGGCGCTCACCGGCGCGAGCCACCGGGAGTTCGGGTCCGACGCGAGCGCGGCCGTGCCGCCCAGATCGGCGAACGTCAGCACGGTGAACGCGGCCCAGCCCATCGTCAGGGAGCGCATCGCCGGCCGGTTGAACGACACGACGACCCCCGCCATCGCGCACAGCAGGATGAGCGCCATGGCGCCCTGGATGGTCCAGGAGAAGACGATGAGGCTGTTGGTGTCGAACGTCATGGCCCGTGGATTCTACCGCACGCGGCGCGGATGCGCGAACCACCGGCCGCGTCGAAACAGAAACGCCCCGCCGGAGACCGGCGGGGCGTTCGCACACCACGAGCCGCGCCGATCAACTGACCGTGAAGATGCCCACCACCCCCGAGCAGGACACCAACAGCGACACGCTCCCGGGCGCCACGCGCGTGAGCAGCGCATCGTGCTTCATCGCGTCGGTCGACACGCTGACGTTCAGGATGCCGGCCACCAGCGGCGTCCACTGGAAGACGCACGTGCTCGAGATGTCGGCGCCGAACGCGTTGTACGCGGACGCGCGGACAGCCACGGCCGTGCTGTTCGACGGCGGCAACGTGACGTTCGACGTGCATCCGCCGGACGCACGATCGCACACGAGCACGCGGTCCACCGCCCCGTTCGCCACCGTGACGAGCGCCGAACGGCTCACACCACCCCCCGAAGCCGTCACCGTGTCGGTCCCAGGCGACATCGCGGTGAACAAACCGGCGCCGCTGATGGTCCCCACGGTCGCATTCGACACCGACCACGTGAGCGGCGCACTGCTCCCAGAGATCGAAGAGACGAACTGCAACGTCTGACCGACGAGCGTCGAACCCGACCCGGGAACGATCGAGATCGTGGTCGACGTGGTAGGGGTCGTCGTCCCCGTCGTGCTCGTCGGCGCGGGACTCGTATCGGACAGACAGGCGCTGGCGATGAACGGCACCATCAGCGGCCACAACTTGCGCATCATCGGACTCCTCGAACGGATTCTGCCGACCGTCGGGACGGTGGGCTGGCAAACTTGACAGTGTATATAGATAAGACGACGCAGGGTATGGGGCCAGTCACGAGCACCACGCTGCCGTGTGCACCCCGCACCCCTCCGTTACCCGGCCTTCGACGGCGTCACGCCGTTCACCGAGGCCATCGTCCGCTCGGGATACCGGTTCCCCGCCGCCACCCCCTTGGGTGCCACCGCGTCGATGCGGGCGAGATCGGCGGCGCTCAAACGTACATCCAGCGCGCCCACATTCTGTTCCAGATACGTGCGGTGCTTCGTCCCGGGGATCGGCACCAGGTCGCCGCCCTGCGCCAGCAGCCATGCGAGCGCGAGTTGCGAGGCCGTGCATCCCTTGGCGGCAGCCAGCGCCTCGACCGTGCGCACGACCTCGAGGTTCTTGGCGAAGTTCTCCCCCTGGAAGCGCGGCGAGTTGCGGCGATAATCGTCCGCCGGGAGATCGTCGATCGTGCGGAACGCGCCGGTGAGAAAGCCGCGGCCGAGCGGGCTGTACGGCACGAAGCCGATACCGAGTTCGCGGCAGACGGGAAGGATCTCATCCTCCGGGTCGCGCGTCCACAGCGAGTACTCGGTCTGCAGCGCACTGATGGGATGCACGGCGTGCGCACGGCGGATCGTCTCCGGCGCGGCTTCGCTCATCCCGAGGTACCGTACCTTGCCGGCCGTCACCAACTCGGCCATCGCGCCGATCGTGTCCTCGATGGGCACCTTCGGATCCACGCGATGCTGGTAGTACAGGTCGATGTGGCTCACGCCCAGCCGCTGCAGCGACGCGTCGCACGAGCGCCGCACATACTCGGGCGTGCCGTTCACTCCGAGGAAGGCGCCGTCGGCGCCGCGCATGTTGCCGAACTTCGTGGCGAGCACCACCTCGCCGCGGCAGGTGGCGATGGCGCGCCCCACCAGCTCCTCGTTGACGAACGGCCCGTACATGTCGGCCGTGTCGAGGAACGTCACGCCCAGGTCGATCGCCCGGTAGATGGTCGCCACCGACTCCACGTCGTCGCGCCCCGCATAGAACTCCGACATCCCCATGCAGCCGAGTCCGAGGGCGGACACGGAGAGTCCCTGCGTGCCAAGTGTGCGCTGTTGCATGGTCGGGCTCCCGATCGTGGCCGGTGGTTCGTGCGAACCTTCTCCCATAAAGCTGGCGTATCTGCGGCGCCAAGCGCAATTTCGCATCAGCGGCGTCGCGTGCGCCGCGCCCGCCCACCTGTCCGGGAGTCTCCTCCGATGTCGTTCTCGCTGAAGGTCAACGGCAAGACCGTGACCGTCGATGTTCCGCCCGATATGCCCCTCCTCTGGGTGCTGCGCGACGTGCTCGAACTCAAGGGCACGAAGTACGGGTGCGGCGTGGCGCAGTGCGGCGCCTGCACGGTGCACCTCAAGGGTGTGCCGGTGCGGTCGTGCTCCATCCCCATCTCGGCCCTGCAGGGGACAGAGATCACGACCATCGAAGGGCTCTCCGCCCAGGGCACGCATCCCGTGCAGCAGGCGTGGCAGGAGGTGGACGTACCGCAATGCGGGTATTGCCAGGCGGGGCAGATCATGTCGGCCGCGGCACTGCTCAAGCAGAAGCCGCACCCGAGCGACGCCGACATCGACGCCGCGATGACCGGCAACCTGTGCCGGTGCGCCACGTACAATCGCATCCGCAAGGCGATCCACCGCGCCGCCGATATCGGGGCAGCGCC
This sequence comes from uncultured Gemmatimonadota bacterium, assembly GCA_903876745.1. Taxonomy (GTDB): domain Bacteria; phylum Gemmatimonadota; class Gemmatimonadetes; order Gemmatimonadales; family Gemmatimonadaceae; genus Fen-1231. The sequence goes on along the minus strand of CAIRBD010000334.1, from coordinate 118 downwards.
CTCGGCCAAGCCCGCGGCGAAGCCGGCTGACGAGGACGCGCAGCAGATGGAGACCACCCGATGACGCCGGCCCTGACCGTGGACCGCCGCGCGTTCCTGCGCGTCGCCGCCATCGCCG
>CAIRBD010000333.1 GCA_903876745.1 uncultured Gemmatimonadota bacterium | reverse complement strand
GCGTTCTTTGCCGGCGTCGGGGGAGCGGGCAGTCCGCGCTGAGCTGGCCGCGGCGCCCTCGTGTTATGAGTCAGGGCCGCACGTCCGAGCCGAGGAGGTTCACGCCCGCCGGCGCCGACGGCGACCGTACCGACGCGACATCCTGGTCGATCGTCGCCGTGTAGCCCCCGTACGTCTCGATGCGGTTGAAGCTCACGTTCTGCCAGGCCATCGCGAAACTGAAACCTGACCCCGTCGGCGGCTTCGTGAACGCGAAGCCGGTGCCGGAGCCCACCAGCCAGAATCGCGGCTGGTCGGTGCGCCCCGCTGCCGTGTAGGACGCCTGCACCGCGGTGCTGATCGCCGCCGCGTTCGCCGTGTGGCAGTAGATGCCCGGCCGGTACGTCGACGGCGCGCGCAGCAACCGCTCCACCCACGCTGTGTGATAGGCCGTCATCGCGGCGGGGATCGCGTCCATGTGCTCGATGTCGAGGAAGATCGTCGAGCCCGCCGGAAAGCCTTCCGCCGCCGCGCTCGCGATCGCCTCGTCGGCGTCGGCCGCGCCCTGCGCCGCCGTGAGCAGCGCGTTGGTGCAGCTTGTGGTCGAGATGATCGACACGCTGCGGTCGAGGTCCGCCGCGCCGGCGAGCTGCGCCGTGGTCCAATACTGCTGGCCGACGTAGATCACCGTGAGGCCCCAGCCCATGGCGTCGAGCGTGGCGCGCTTGCCGAGCCACGACGCGCCGGGTTTGTGGCACGGCGCCGAGAGGTAATACGACGACCAGTAATAGGGCGACGCCGGCTGGCGCCACGCCTGCATCAGGGCATCGCCCGGGTAGACGGAGATGTCGAAGCCGGGGTAGATGCCGGTCGCCGACGTGGTCGACGGCGCGGTGGGGGCGGACGAGCCGTGACAGCCGCCCAACGCGGCGGCGCACAGCGCGAGCACCACGCGAGCGATCGATCCGATTCGCGCGCCGTCGCGCATCGTCTGGCCTCCGTTCCCGCGCACGGTCGTCTAGGCGCTGCCCAGCGCCTGTGGCAGCCCGCGGAACGCCCGCCCGTGCACCACGCGCACACCCGTCGCCTCCACCAGCGCCCGCGCGTTCTCCGACGTGATCGACCCGCCGGCCATCACGCAGATGCGGCCGGCGGCGCGCTCGACGAGACTCTTGAGACGCCCCGCGCCCGCCGCGGCCGTCTGCGCCGCCCCGCTCGTGAGGATGTGGTCCACCTGCAGCGCCACCAGCAGCTCGAGTGCCTCGTCCTGGTCGCGTACGCTGTCGAACGCGCGGTGGAACCCCACGCGCATCGGGCTCGCTACGGCGATGAGCTCCGCCATCCGCTCCGTGTCCACGTCGCCGTCGGCGGTGAGCGCGCCCACCACCACGCCATCCACCCCGAACTCCTTCGCGACCGCGATGTCACGCGTCATCACCGCGATCTCGTCGTCGGTGTACACGAAGTTCCCGCCGCGCGGCCGCACGAGCACGTGCACCGACACGAGCAGCCGGTCGGTGCAGCGCGCGATCAGCCCCGCGCTCGGCGTGGTGCCGCCGTCGTGCAGCGGCCCGCACAGCTCGATGCGGTGACACCCTTCGCCCTGCGCCGCGAGGGCGTCGGCGAAGGTGTCGACCGCGGCTTCGACGAGGACGGCCATCAGGCCGCCTGCGGCACGGCTTTCGGCCGGAACGCGACGAGGAAGATCAGGCACACCACGAGCGCCATGTACGCGGGCACCGGCCAGATCTTCGTCCAGTCGTGCGTCGTGACCGTGCCGGAGGTCGTCGCGAACGCGTTCACGACGCGCCCCGAGATCGCCGCGCCCACGAAGTAGCCGAGCCCGTTCGTGACGAGGTTGATGAAGCCCTGTGCGGCGCCGCGCACCTTCTCGCCCGCCGTCTCGTCGGTGTAGATCTGCCCCGCCACGAAGAAGAAGTCGTAGCAGACGCCGTGCAGCAGGATGCCGGCATAGATGAGCCACATCCCGGCGCCGGCATTCCCGTTGCCGAACGCGAAGTAGCGCGCCGCCCAGGCCGCCATGCCGAGCAGCATGATGCGCTTGATGCCGAACTTCCGCAGGAAGAACGGCAGCAGCAGCATGAACCCGATCTCCGACATCTGGCCGAACGTCTGGATGAACGCCGGCTCGGGCGCCTTGATCTCGTTCAGGAACGGGTTCGCGAACGTGTAGTAGAACTGCAGCGGCACGCACAGCAGGAACGAGCCGAGCACGAAGATCAGGAAGTCGCGGCTCTTGAGCAGTTGCAGCGCGTCGAGGCCCATCGCGTCGCGCATGCTGAACGGCGCGCCGGCGGCCTTGGGCGGCGTGTTGGGCAACGTGAGCGAGAACACGCCCAGCACCACCGAGGCGCCGGCGGCGAGCTGCATCGGCAGCGCGAGCGCGTCGGCGTGCAGCACTTTGCCCACCGTGATCCCCGCGGCGATCCATCCGATGGTCCCGAGCACGCGGATCATCGGGAAGTCGCGCGCCGGGTTCTTGATGAGGTGGAACGAGATCGAGTTCGTGAGACTCAGCGTGGGCATGTAGCAGAGCGCGTACAGGATGAGCAGCGGGTAGAACCGCGTCCACTCGGTCTGCTGCGACACGAACCACATCACGAGCCCGCCCGCCACGTGCAGGAACGCGAGCAGCTTCTCGCTCGCGAAGAAGCGGTCGGCGACGATCCCCATGAAGAACGGCGAGAGGATCGCCGCGATCGCCATCGCGCCGTACGCGTCGCCGATCTGCGTGTCGGCGAAGTGGCGCGTCTGGCCGAGGTAGGTGCCCATCGTGACGAACCAGCTCCCCCACACGAAGTACTGGAGGAACATCATCACCGAGAGCTTCGCCTTCACCGCTGTCATTTCTGCTCCTTGGCGCTGATCTCACGGATGCGGATGTTGCGCAGCGCGAGCGCGCCGTTGTGGTCACCCTGGATCGCGATCACGCCCTTCGTCGCTTTGCCGTACAGTGGATGCTCGGCGAACTTGCTCGCCTTTTCCTTGGCCGTGTAATCGGGGCTCCAGTACTCGTACTCCACCACCTTCATGCCGTTGAGCCAATGCTCGGCGTGGTTGCCGCGCACGATGATGCGCGCCGTGTTCCACTGGTCGGCCGGCTTCGTCATCGCCATCGTGGGCGGGTACAGTCCGTAGTTCGCCGCGGCCGAGGTGAGCTTGTTCCTGCCGTCGGGCGCGTTGGCGTCGTCGAGGAGTTGATACTCCGTGGCCGTCCAATAGACCTTCGTCTCTTCCTCGGTGGCGCGGTAGAACACGCCGCTGTTGCCTTCCTTGCCGAGTTTCCATTCGAACTCGAGTTCGAAGTTGCCGAACTGCTCCTTGCTGACGAGGTCCTCGACCGGCTTGTTCTTGGCGAGCGTGCCGTCGACGATGCTCCAGCCCTCGGGCATCGTGGTCATCTTGAAGCCGCGCCAGGCGTCCATCGAGGTGCCGTTGAACAGCCATTTCCAGCCGTCGGCGGCCTTGGGCGCGGGCGCCTTGGATGCGCCTTGCGCGATGGCGGGGGCGGTGGCGGCGGCGAGCAGCAGGAGGGCGGAGGACAGGCGGACAAAACGCGAAGGCATCGAGGCTCCGTTGGCGGCGGGAATTGCGGCTTCCAGAAAATGCGCCTTGCCCCCGCTGAGCGAAAGGCGAACTTTGGGCATATGAGTGACGCCGCGATTCCCTCCACCACCGTCACCGTCGAGCCGGACGCCGCCGCGGCGGACATCCAGGCCGTCCACAACGGCCTGCGCGCCTACAACGTGGACCGCATCGGCGACCCGGGTGAGCTGCCGATGCACGTCTTTCTGCGCGATGCCACGGGGCAGATCGTGGGCGGCCTCAGCGGTCACATCAAGTGGAAGTGGTTGTACGTGGCCAAGTTGTGGGTGAGCGACGGGTACCGGAGCGCCGGGGCGGGGACCCGTCTCATGGAGGAGGCCGAGCGGTTCGCCCGCGAACACGGGGCCACCGACGCCTATCTCGACACGTTCGGGTACCAGGCGCGCCCATTCTACGAGCGGCTCGGTTATCGGCTGTTTGGTACGCTGGAGGGCTTCCCGCCGGGGTCCTGCCAGTACTTTCTTACGAAGTCGCTCCAACCTCCCCGATAGGGACCGCCACGCCATGGCCGCCGAATCGTACTTCGCCCGCGGGATCCCGATGCTTCCTGTCGCCAATGTTCGTCGGGCGATGGACTTCTACGTGGACGTGCTCGACTTCAAGTTCGGGTTCAACGCCGGTTCGTACGGCGGCGTGCGTCGCGACGCCATCGAAGTGCACTTCTGGACGCCCGAAGCGCCCGATAAGGTCGTCCCCTCGCTCTGTCGCATCGAAGTGACGGAGATCCGGAAGCTCTACAGCGAGTTCCGCGAACGGAACATCGTGAACAGCGACGCCGACATCGCCGCGAAGCCGTGGGGCACCACGGAGTTCTCCGTGCACGATCCGGACGGGAACACGCTCACGTTCGTCGAGGTGTTCGGGCTGGGGTCGTAGGCGGGCACACACCCGCCGCGAGCGCCCGCGCGGGCGTCAGCCCGCCACGGCGCGCCGCACCGTCCGCCACACCGTCCGCACGAGCAGTACCACGCCGATCCACAACGCCACGGCCGCGCCGAGCGTGGCGTACGGATGCGTCCACACGAAGGCTATGATGCTCGCCACGAGCCCGAGCTCGGCCACCGAGGCGCCGAAGTTGGTCACCGGCTCGGGTGACGCGTCGATCGCCACGCGCAACCCGAGCTTGGTGGCGTGCGTGGCCAGCCCGAGCGCGCCGCCGAGCAGCCCCGCCGCGAGGATCAGCGAGGCGTCGCCGTGCCACGCCACCATCACGGCGAGCGCCGCGGCGGCCGGCGGACGGATGACGCTGTGCACCGCCTCCCACGCGGAGGCGAGCCCGGGCACGAGGGTCGCCACGAACTCCACCACGGTGAGCGTGAACGCGAGCCCGATGATCCACGGCGAGCGCGCGGCGTCGAGTGGCGCGCCGATGCCGCTGATCCATCCCCAGCGTTCGAAGATGCCGAGCAGCGCCACGGTGGCGTACACGCTGATGCCGCCGGCGTAGGCCACGCCGAGCGACTGCGCGAGAGCGAAGAGCATCGTCACGCGTGCGAACGTACGCCGCCCGCGCGCGACTCACAACCACGGGGCTTGCCCGACCGCGTTCCCGGGGCAATCCTAGCCGTGCACATCGTGCGCGTCGCACGCGGCCGCGTGGCGCCACGGACGAGAACCGGCTTCCAGGGAGAGGGGACATGATCAAGGACTTCAAAGCATTCATCCTGCGCGGCAACGTCGTCGACCTTGCCGTCGGTGTGATCATCGGCGCGGCGTTCGGCGCGATCGTGAAGTCGCTCGTCGAGGACGTCATGATGCCGCCGCTCGGCCTCGCCACGGGCGGCATCGACTTCGCGAACAAGTTCATCGTGCTCAAGGAGGGGGCCAAGGCCGCCGCGCCGTACGCCTCCATCGCCGAGGCGAAAGCCAGCGGCGCCGTGACGATGAACTACGGCCTGTTCATCAATCAGCTGGTCTCGTTCCTCATCATCGCGGCGTGCGTGTTCCTGGTCGTGCGGATGGTGTCCCGTCTGCAGCGTCCCGCGCCCGCCGGGCCGCCGACCACCAAGGGCTGCGGCTTCTGCGCCACGCAGATCCCGATCGCGGCCACGCGCTGCCCGAACTGCACCTCGCAGCTGTGAGCGGGCGGCTCCCCCGCGCGCCGCGCGCGCGGGGGAGCGGTCACCTCCAGCGGAACTCGCGGAAGACGTCCAGTCCCACCTGATACACCCGCGATAGCCGCCCCACGCTGCTGCACGGACTCGGCCCCGGGTCGATGGACGCCACCGCGCCGATCCCGAGGCGCGGCCGGTATTCGATGCTCGCGCCGGCCCATCCCGACGGACTCTGCGTGGACGCGAGCCGGCTCCCGCGGCACACGCCGCCCGAGAGGTTCAGGAACCCGTCGGCGCCCACCTGCCGGCCTCCCGTGATCGCGAAGCTGTTCAGCAGGCCGTCGATCGGATTCGTGACGAGGCTCTGCGGCCCGTTCCCGGCCACGGTCGTCACCTGCAGGCTGCTGAAGAACGGCAGCATGGTGCCGAGCACGCCCTCGAGCACGCCGCCGATGCTGGGCACGAGCGCGGCCGTGGCCGTCTTCACCGTCTGGCTCCCCTGGCCGTCGAGCGCGAAACTCGGCGAGCCGAAGATCAGGTAGCTGATGATCTCGCTCTGCCCCACGCCGGCACCGAGGTCGCTGCTCAGCTCGAGGTTCGGCGCGTTCGACAAACCCGAGAGATGCGCGTCGATGCGCACGTCGCGGCTGGCATCGCTCTCGTTGCCGCGTACCACGTACGAGGCGAAGATGTCGAGGCTCGCGGGTTGATCCTTGGTGCCCGCCACGCGCACCACGCCGCTGTCCACGCGGAAGGTGCGCTTGAGGGCCTTGAGGTCGAGCCGGTACGTGCCGCGGCTCGCGTCCACTTCGCCGAGCAGATACGGGTTGTCGATCTGCCCCGCGAGCTCAACAGTGCCGGCGAGCTGCACGTTCGCCTCTTTCGACTTGAGCCGCACATCGTTGCCGAACCGCACGCGGAGCCCGGAGATGATGGGCGTGCCCTGGCGAACGTGGCCGTCGCCGCTGGCTGCCGCGTCGCTCAGCGCCCGCACGCGGCGTTCGTTGTCGATCACGAACAGCGCGCGCGGCAGCGTCACGTCGCCGCTCAATGAGGGCTGCGTGAGCGGCCCGTTGAGCTGCAGCCGCCAGTTGGCCATCGCCGTCGCGACGCGCGGGT
>CAIRBD010000332.1 GCA_903876745.1 uncultured Gemmatimonadota bacterium | reverse complement strand
TTCCCGATCTCCACCACCTCGATGAGTTTCGTGGGGTTGGAGTCGAGGTCGATCATGTTCCCCGCCTCCTTCGCCGCCTGCGTGCCGGAGTTCATCGCCACGCCCACATCGGCCTGCGCGAGCGCCGGCGCGTCGTTGGTGCCATCCCCCGTCATCGCCACGAGCCGGCCGCCGGCCTGTTCGCGCTTGATGAGCGCCATCTTGTCCTCGGGCTTCGCCTCGGCGAGGAAGTCATCCACCCCCGCCTCCTGCGCGATCGCCGCCGCGGTGAGCGGATTATCGCCGGTGATCATCACCGTGCGGATCCCCATCGCGCGCAGTCGGTCGAACCGCTCGCGCATGCCGCCCTTCACGATGTCCTTCAGGTAGATCGCGCCGAGCACGCGCGCGCTCCCCTCGTGGCGCTCGGCCACCACCAGCGGCGTGCCCCCTTCCCGGGCCACCTTCTCGACGAGTCCGACGATCGCCGTCGGTACCTCGCCGCCCAGCGTGCGTACCCACGCCGACACCGCGTCGGTCGCGCCCTTCCGCAGTTCCAGCCCCGAGGCGTTCACGCCGCTCATGCGCGTCGCCGCACTGAATGGCACGAACGCGAGCCCGTGCGTGTGGTCATCCGGCGACAGCGCGCCTTCCGCGCCCACCGAGCGCCCGCGCAGACCGAACTGTTCCTTGGCCAGCACGACGATGCTGCGCCCTTCTGGCGTCTCGTCGGCGAGCGACGCGAGCTGCGCGCGGTCGGCCAGGTAGTGCGCCTCCACGCCGGGCATCGGGAGGAACTCCACCGCCTGCCGGTTGCCGAGCGTGATCGTACCGGTCTTGTCGAGCAGCAGCGTGTTGATGTCGCCGGCGGCCTCCACCGAGCGACCGCTCATCGCGATCACGTTCTGCTGGATGAGCCGGTCCATCCCCGCGATGCCGATCGCCGAGAGCAGCCCGCCGATCGTCGTCGGGATGAGGCACACGAGCAGCGCGATCAACACGGGGATCGGCACCGCGGCCCCGCTGTACACCGCGAATGGCTGCAGCGTCGCCACGGCCAGCACGAAGATGATCGTCAGGCCGGAGAGCAGGATCGTCAGGGCGATCTCGTTCGGCGTCTTCTGGCGCGACGCGCCCTCGACGAGCGCGATCATCCGGTCGAGGAACGTCTCGCCGGGGTTCGCGGTGATGCGGATGATCAGATGGTCCGAGAGCACGCGTGTGCCGCCGGTCACGGCCGAGCGGTCGCCACCCGACTCGCGGATCACCGGCGCCGACTCTCCGGTGATCGCCGACTCGTCTACGCTCGCCACGCCGTCGATCACTTCGCCGTCGCCGGGGATGACGTCGCCGGGCGTGCACAGCACGACATCCCCTGCGCGCAGGTTCGCCGCCGCCGTCGCGACCGCGGAGGCGCGGTTCTTCGGATCGGTCAGCTGCTTCGCCGTGGTCTGCGTGCGCGCCGCGCGCAGGCTGTCGGCCTGCGCCTTGCCCCGCCCCTCCGCCATCGCCTCGGCAAAGTTCGCGAAGATCACCGTGAACCAGAGCCACACCGTGAGCTGCAGCGTGAACGACACGTGTCCCGCGCCCGTCGCAAGGTCGCGAACGAGGGCGAGCGTCGTGAGCATGCTCCCCACGAGCACGACGAACATGACCGGGTTCCGTACCTGGTGCCGCGGCGCGAGCTTCGCGAGCGCGTCGCGGAGCGCGCGCCGGACGATCGGCGGATCGAACAACGGCCGCTTGGTGATCGCCATCCTAGAAGACCCTCCCGCCGAGCATCAGGAGGTGCTCCACCACGGGACCCAGCGCGAGCGCAGGGAAGAACGTGAGCGCGCCCACGATGATGATCACGCCGATGAGCAGCATCGCGAAGAGCGGCGTCGTCACCGGAAAGGTGCCCGCCGTCGCCGGCGCCGACCGTTGCTCGGCGAGGAACCCGGCGAGGGCAAGCATCGGCACCTGCATCGCGAACCGCCCCACCAGCATCGTCAGTCCGAGGAGCACGTTATAGTAGGTCGTCGAGCCGTTGAGCCCCGCGAAGGCACTGCCGTTGTTGCCGGCCGCTGAGCTGAAGGCGTAGAGGATCTCCGACAAGCCGTGCGGGCCGGCGTTGTTGAGTCCCTTCAGCCCTTCGGGGTGCGCCACCGAGAGCCCGGACGTCACGAGGATCGCCCCCGCGAACACGAGCACGTAGAGCATCGCCATCTGCACCTCGCGCGCCTGGATCTTCTTCCCCAGGTATTCGGGCGTGCGCCCCACCATCAGGCCGGCGATGAACACGGTGAGGATCACCATCATCAGCATCCCGTACAGCCCCGCACCCACGCCGCCGAAGATGATCTCGCCGAGCTGGATGTTGACCAGCGGAACCAGTCCGCCGATCGGCGTGAAGGAATCGTGCATCGCGTTCACCGCCCCGCACGACGCGTCGGTCGTCACCGTCGCGAACAGCGCCGAGTTCGCGATACCG
>CAIRBD010000331.1 GCA_903876745.1 uncultured Gemmatimonadota bacterium | reverse complement strand
CGCCGGTGGCGCCGCTCGCCGCCGTCATCGTGCTGATGGTCATCTTCGGCGCGCCCATGGAGTGGACGGCTCTGGGCCTGCTCGCCGTGAGCCTGCTGGTGGACAATCCCGGCGAGCGCCCCATGGACGGCAACTGGAGTTCGCCGCTCGCGCCGCTCGGCGAGCTGCTCTACCTGAACCTGCACAAACACACCGGGATCGAAGCGCTCCGCATGTCGGCGCTCGAGCTGATGATCGCCGTGTTCATGGTGGTGGTCGTGCTGCGCAAGATGGAGCGCGACCCCATCGACGACCCGCGCGGCCTGGGCGCCATGCCCAACCCGATGAAGTCGGCGTTCCTCTGCTTCTTCTCGGCCATCGTGCTGCTCGAAGTGAACGGGCTCGCGCACGGCGGCGACTTCAAGAACTCCCTCTGGCAGGTGCGCCAGCTGTTCTGGCTCCCGATCCTCGGCGTGCTGTTCGGGCACGCGCTCAAGACGACGACGGCCCGCCTGTGGCTGCTGCGCACGGTGATGGTGGTGGCGTTCCTGCGCGCCCTGCTGGGGCTGTACTACTACTTCGTGGTCGCCCGCGCGGCCGGCGACCACCCGCCCTACGTCACGACGCATTCGGATTCGGTGCTCGCCGTGATCGCGATCCTCATCGCGGCCGCCGCGCTCGTCACGCGTCCGTCGCGCGAGTACATCATCCTCAACGTGCTGCTGCAGCCCGTGCTCTTCGGCGGGCTCATCGTGAACAACCGGCGCATCGCCTTCGTGAGCCTCGCCGGCGGTGTGGCCGCCCTGCTACTGCTTTCGCCCCCCGCCATCAAGCGCCAGGTGCGCCGCGCCGTGCTGTACGCCATCCCGTTCATCGTGGTGTATGCGGCCGTCGGGTGGAACTCCAAGTCGGGCGTGTTCAAGCCCGTGCAGATCGTGCGCTCGGTGAGCTCGCAGGAGGACAACTCGAGCAAGACGCGCGACATCGAGAACTACAACCTCGTGCGCACGCTGCAGGCGCACCCGATCGTCGGCAGCGGTTTCGGGCACGAGTACAACGAAGTGGTGCAGGCCAATCGCGTCGACCAGTACTTCGCGCAGTACCGCTTCATCGCCCACAACAGCGTGCTCTGGCTCATCTCGCTCGCCGGCTGGCTCGGTTTCGCCGCCGTGTGGGTGGTGTTCCCCGTGGCCGTGCTCATCGCCCTGCGCGCCTTCGAGGCGGCGCAGACGTCGATCGACCGCACGGTGAGTTTCGCCACCATCGCCGCCGTCCTTGCCTTCGTGGTGCAGGCGTGGGGCGACATGGGGCTGCAGAGCTGGATGGGCACGCTGCTGGTGGCCGCCTTCACCGGCGCGACGGGCGCGCTGTGGACTTCACTCGAACGCAACAAACCGGAGCCTGCATGACCTCGCTCTCGATCGTCCTCATCGCGGCGGGTGTTCCCGTGCTCGCCGTGTGTTTCTACCTCCTCGTGCTGACGATCGTCGCGCGCGTGCCGGCGCACGCGAGCGAGCCGTCGCACAATCTCGTGCGCTCGTACGTGATCGTCGTGCCCGCGCACAACGAGGCGGCCGGACTCGGCGACACGCTGGAAGGGCTCGAACGGCTCAACTATCCGCGCCGCCGGTGGCGCGCCGTGGTCGTCGCCGATAACTGCACCGACGAGACCGCGGCCATCGCCCACCGTCACGGTGCCGGTGTGATCGTGCGCACGGACACGGAGCGTCGCGGCAAGGGTCACGCCCTCGAGTTCGCCTTTCAGCAGCTGTTGGCCGAACCGACGACGGCGTGGCACGCCGCGGTCGTGGTCGATGCCGATACCGTGGTCTCGCCCAACCTGCTCCAGGCCTGCTCGGCGCGCTTCGACGGCGGCGCCCGTGCGGTGCAGGCGGCGTACCTCACGTGGCCGGGCACCGGGCCCCTGACGACGATCACGCAGGTCGCCCTCACCGCGTTCCACGTGGTGCGCTCCGCGGCCCGCGAGCGGCTCGGCCTCTCGTGCGGCCTGCGCGGCAACGGCATGGCGTTCACGCGCGCACTGCTCGCGACCACGCCCCACACCGCGTATTCGCGCACCGAGGACCTCGAGTTCGGGGTGCAGCTCGGGCTGAAGGGCGTGCGCGTCGCCTTCGCGGCCGACGCCACCGTGTGGGGTGAGATGCCCAGCACTTCAGGCGTGGTCACCACGCAGCGAGAACGCTGGATCGGCGGTCGCGTGGAGATGGCGCGCCGCTACCTCCCGCAGCTGCTGCTGCGCGCTGTCACGCACGCGTCGCCGATGCTCGCCGACCTTGCCGTTGATCTTGCGATCCCGCCGGTGTCGGCGCTCGCGCTCATCGCGTTCTGCGGCACGGCCCTTGCTGTATTCATGGCTGCGCTGGGCGAACCCATCGCGTTGTTCGTGTGGGGCGGTGCCTTCGCCGCGCTCACGCTGCACGTGCTCGATGCGGCGCTGCGTGCCGGCCGCCTGTGGGACCTGATCGTGTACACCGGCGCCATGCCGCGCTATGCCATCGACAAGCTGCTCATCACCATGCGCGCTCCGGGCCAGTTCGGCGGCGCCTGGATCCGTACCGCCCGCACAGGAGAAGTCGCGTGATCACCCGTATGTGGCGCGATGCCACCAGCCTTTCCCGCGCCGCGCGTGGCGCCGGCGACCGCAACGGCGGCCTCCGCATGCTGCGCACCGACGCCTGGATGATCCTGGCGCTCTTCCGTGTGCGCGAGGTGGCGCTCCGCTGGCACATCCCGGTGGTGAACCGCGTGCTGCGCCTCATGCAGATGATGTTCGGCGGGGTCGAGCTGGGCAACGATATCACGCTCGGCGAAGGCGTGTACTTCATCCACTCGCTGGGCACTGTGATCGGCGGCGACGCGCGGGTGGGCGACCGCGTGCGCTTCCTCGGCAACAACACCGTCGGTGCCGCGAAGGACGACGGGTACCCCGTGATCGGCAATGACGTCGAGGTCGGCTGCGGCGCCCGCATCCTCGGTCCCGTGCACATCGGCGACGGCGCCGTGATCGGCGCCAATGCCGTCGTCCTGCACGACGTGCCCGCCGGCGCCGTGGCCGTGGGCGTGCCGGCCCGCATCCTCACGCACCGCGAGGTTGCGCCGCGCCCGTCCGCGCTCCGTCCCACGACGCATCGTGCCACGCGTCCTCTGATCTTCACCGAGATCTCCGCGTGAGCCATCCCATCGTCAGCATCGTCATCGCCACCCACGACCGCCACGAGTCGCTCCGACAGCTGATGGCGGACCTTGCCGCGCAGACCTTTCCCGGTTTTGCGCGCGAAGTGATCGTCGTCGACGACGCGTCCGCCGTGCCGGTGACGGTGGAGGTGGGCGCCGCCTTGCCGCAGGGAACATTCCGTCTGTTGCGCGTGCCGCACGGCGGGCCGGGCGCCGCGCGCCACGCCGGCGCACGCGTTGCCGCGGGGACCGTGCTGATCTTCGTGGACGACGACATGCGACTCCCGCCGACGTTCATCGAGTCGCACGTGGCGCACTACCGCCACACCCTCGAACACGTCGTAGTCCTCGGCAACATCCAGCCGTCCGACGCCATCGACGCGATGCCGCTGTTCGAGCGGTACCATGCGCGCCAGCTCGCCCGCATGCAGCAGGCGATGCGCGCCGGCACCGTGCCGCCGCGCGGCGTGCACCTCTGCACCGGCAACGTCTCGATGCGCCGCCGCGATTATCTCGAAGCCGGCGGTTTCGATCCGTCGCTCGCGCGCAGCGAAGACCGCGAACTCGGCGTGCGTCTCGAACAGCGCGGCTGCCGCTTCGTGTTCGGCTCCGACGCCGTGACCTATCACGGCTCCGATCACCGCGACGTGTCGGTGTGGCGCCGTCGCAACGAACTCTACGGCCGCGCCGACCTCATCATCGCACGCAAACACGCCGGAACCCCCGGCATCCATCCGTGGCGCTTCTGGTCGCTCATCCCCGCCGCCGGCCGTCCGCTCGCGATGCTCACGCTCGTCGCCCCGCGCCTCGGTCACGCGGCGGCCACGGCCGTGCTCGCGCTCGCGATGCGGCTCGACCGCATGGGTGCGACCGCCGCCGCCGTGTCACTCACGGGACTCGTGTACTGCCTCGACTACTTCCGCGGACTGCGCGCCGAGGCGGGATCGTTCCGCGGCGTGTTCCCGCGCGCGCTCTCGTCGTCGCAGGTCACCGCCGCACCGCCGCGCACCGCGTCACCGGCCGCACCCTGGCGCGCCCTGCGCGCCGCCGTCCGCGCCGATCACGAGTCCACGCGCACCAACCGCCGCAAATACCACGCGCAGAACGTGCCCGCCGCGTCGCTCCCCGCGAACCTCGTCACGAAGGTCGGCTTTCAGCTCCTCGCCGTGTACCGCCTCATGCGATTCCTTGACGAGTGCCGTGTACCGCTCGCGCCGATGATCGTCTCGCGCCTCATCCGCCACCTCTACGGCGCCGAGATCCACTGGAAGACGCGCATCGCACCGGGTGTCTCAGTGGTGCACGGCGTGGGGCTCGTGCTCAGTCACGCCGCCGAGGTCGGGCCGGGGTGCATCCTGTTTCAGGGCGTCACGCTCGGCGAGAGCCTGCATCCGGAGACCGGCATGGCCGGCGCACCGCGCCTCGAAGCGAACGTGCACGTCGGCCCGAACGCGACGCTCATCGGCCCCATCGTCATCGGCGCGGGGTCGAAGATCATGGCCGGCGCCGTCGTGATGGAGGACGTGCCGCCGAACAGTCTCGTGCGCACGCCCGCGGTCACGATCACGGCGCGCACCGCACCCGTGCGTACCGCGTCGCACGCCGCCGCGCTCACTCCGTCGATGGCGATGTAGCGGCGGCGTCGGCGTCGAGGATCCAGCGCCGCGCCGTCCGCAGCTGGGGCAACACGTCGAGCGCGGCGCGGTCGAACTCGCTCACCAACTCCGGGATGCGTTCGGCGCGTCCCTCGCGCGCCTCGGTCTCGATGGCACGGCACCGCTCGGCCACCACCGTCGCGCCGAGCGTGAGCGCCGTCCCCTTGAGACCGTGCGCTTCGCGCAGCACACGGTCGAGCCGTCCCTGGCGAGCCTCGTCGCGCATGATCTGCGCCACGCCCGGCGCGCGCGATGTGAACAGGTCGATGAGTTCGCCGATGAGATCGCCCCCCTGCTCGCCGGGCACGCCCGCGAGACGCCCCAGCACCTCACGATCCACCAGGTCGTGCCCCACGTCGCCCGAGGGACTCGCCCAGCGCGCGAGCGCCGCCTCGAGCGTCGGCTGGTGCACCGGTTTTGCGATGTAATCGTCCATGCCGGCCTCGAAGCAGCGCGCGCGGTCGTCCGTGCTCGCGCCCGCCGTCATAGCGATGATCGGCGTGTGACGTTCGGTTCCCTCGAACCGCCGGATGCGTTCCGTCGCGACGAAGCCGTTCATCACCGGCATCTGGCAATCCATGAGGATGGCGTCGTAGCGCTGGCGTTGCACGCGGTCCACCGCCTCGCGTCCGTTCTGCGCGATCTCCACTGCCCAGCCGAGCCGGTTGAGGAATCCGCGCGCAACCTTCTGGTTGGCGACGTTGTCCTCAACGACGAGCACCACGCCGCGCGTCGCCTGCGGTTGCGCGGCGGCGGCTTTTGGCTCCAGCGCCCGCGGCTCCTCGACCGAGCGCCCCTCGAGCACCGCGATGAGTTCCGACGGGAGCAGCGGCAGGGCCAGCAGCGATACGGTGCCGCCGAGTTGCGCGAACGGGAGCTCGGTCATCGGCGACCAGAGCACCGCCAAGCGGGCCGATCGCAGCGGCGCCGAGCGGCGCACACGGTCGAGCAGCGCCAGCAGCGCCGCCGGGTCTGGTTCGAGCACGAGCACGAGCCCGCACCCGGCCGCATCGAGCAGCGAGTCCTCGTCGCGCGGATCGACCGGCACGAGCACTCCGCCCAGCGCGCGCACCGTCTCGTCCAGGATCTTCGCGGTCTCGGGTGGGGCGCCGATGACTGCCACGCGAGCGCCCGCCGTGGCCGGCAAGGGCGGTGCGCCCTCTGTCACGAGCGGCAGTTCGACCCGGAACCGGCTGCCCCGCCCCGGCACACTGTCGGCTTCGAGGCGGCCGCCCATCAACGTGACGAGACGCTGTGAGATCGCGAGCCCGAGCCCGCTGCCGCCGAAGCGGCGCGTCACCGACCCGTCCGCCTGGCGGAACGGCTCGAGGAGCTCGCCGAACTTCGCCGCGTCGAACCCCACGCCGGTGTCCTCGACGTCGAAGCGGAGCGCACCGTCGCCGGCTACGCTGAGCCGCAGCATCACGGACCCGCGCTCCGTGAACTTCACGGCGTTGCCCACGAGGTTGAGCATCACCTGGCCGATACGCGCCGCATCACCCATCGCGCGATGTGGCACGTCGCGCGCGATCACGCAGCCCAGTGTGAGTCCGCGCGCGAATGCCTGGCCCGTGAACTGTTCCAGCACCCCTTCGAGC
The DNA here is from genome assembly GCA_903876745.1 of uncultured Gemmatimonadota bacterium. Lineage (GTDB taxonomy): Bacteria > Gemmatimonadota > Gemmatimonadetes > Gemmatimonadales > Gemmatimonadaceae > Fen-1231. The sequence goes on along the minus strand of CAIRBD010000331.1, from coordinate 11,704 downwards.
AGCTGCCACGGGTCGAAACGCGCCGACTGCACCTCGAGCCGGCCGGCGTCGATGCGCGAGAAGTCGAGCACGTCGTTGACGATGCCGAGCAACGCCTCGTTCGACGCGCCGATGGTCTGCACGTAATCGCGCTGCGCGGCGTCGAGTGGTGTGGCGGCGAGCAGGTCCGTCATGCCGATGATCGCGTTGAGCGGTGTGCGGATCTCATGGCTCATGTTCGCGATGAACTCGCTCTTGGCCCGGTTCGCCGACTGCGCGAGGATCGTGGCCTCCGTGAGCCGCTCGCTGGCCCGCGTCGCGTCGTCGATGTCGAGCACGGTGCCTGTGACACGCACGGGCGCGCCGGCCGCGTCGCGCTCCACCACGCGGCCGCGCTCGAGCACCCAACGCCACTCTCCGCCGGGCACGCGAACGCGCACCTCCTGCTCGTACATCGGCGACGCCCCGGCAAGAAGGTGCTGGAACGCCGACTGTGATTTCTCCCGGTCGTCCGGATGCATCGCGGCACGGTGCATCTCCATCGTCCACGGCAGCGGCACGTGCTGGGCGCCAAGCAGTTCCACGGTACGGTCGTTCACGTGAAGCTGCCCGGTCTGAAGATCGGCGTCCCAGATGCCGATGCCCGCACCGGCCATCGCGAGCCGGAGCCGCTCCCGGCTGACGCGCAGCTCGTCCTGCTCCAGGCGCCGCAGCGTGATGTCCGTCTTGATCGCCAGATACCCGAGCATCTCACCCGAAGCGTCGTGCATCGGCTGCGCGTCGACCGACGACCAGTACGGGAGCCCGGTACGGTCGTAGTTCCGCACCTCCACGGAGAAGCCGCGCCCTGACGCGATCGCGTCGCGCATCACGCGCACGGTCACCGGGTCCGTTTCAGGCCCCTGCAGCACCGAACCGACCGTGTGCCCCTCAATCTCGGCGAGCGCATAGCCAGTCAACTTCGTGAACGACGCATTCACCCACACCACGAGGCCGGCGCGATCGGTCCAGATCAGCGCGATGTTGCTGAGATCGGCGAGCCGGAGGAGATAGTCGGCGGGCGGCGTTCGCGGCACGTGGCGGGCGTCGAAAGGGAGGGGCGGACGGTCAGACTTAGAATCTATCGTCCAACGTGAGAGCGGTATTGCATCCGGATAAAAACTTGATTATAATATCCGGATAATAATCATCCCTCTCGGACGATCCACCACGGGAAGCACCATGCAAACCACTCCTGAGAAACACTTTACGGCATTCGATGGCGTGCACAGACTGGCCGCCGGCACGCTGCAGGATGTCGCGCCGGCGGTGAAAGCGGCGATCGAGCGCGGGGACGGCGGGCCTGTGCTGATCTTCAATGACAGCACCGGCCGCCCCATCGACATCGACATCCGGGGGAGCGTGGCCGAGGTCGTCGCGCGATACGCGCCGCCCGCGGAACCGCCGCGCGGACGCGGGCGTCCGAAGCTCGGCGTCGTGGCGCACGAGGTGACGCTGCTGCCGCGTCATTGGGATTGGTTGAGCGCGCAGCCCGGCGGTGCGTCGGTGACGTTGCGCAAGTTGGTGGAGGAGGCACGACGCGCGAACGGTGGCAAGGCACACACGCGCAAGGCGCACGAGGCGGCGTATCACTTCATGCTCGGCGTCGCCGGCGACCTGCCGGGGTTCGAGGAGGCGACGCGCGCGCTGTTCGCGAACGATCGGGTGCGGTTCGAATCGTTGATCGCGCACTGGCCGCAGGATGTACGTGTGCACGCCATCGCCCTCGCGTTCGCGCGGCCGGCATCCACCGATGACTGAACCGAAGCAACCGATGTCGATCACGTCACATCGCAAGACGGCGCTGATCGCGTTCTTCGATGAAGCGTGGAACGCCGGCGACATGACGGCGTGCGACCGCTACCTCGGCGACGCGTACACGATCCACCACGATCCGCACGATCCGTGGCACGGTCAGACGCTGACGCGGGACGGGTTCAAGGAGCGGCTGCGCGTGTCACGCGCGCCGTTCCCCGATCAGCGCTTCACGATCGATGCGCTCGTCGAAGAAGGCGACCGCGTGGTCGCCGCGTGGCACTGGACGGGGACGATGCTCGGCGCCGTGGGGCCGTTCCCGCCGACGGGCAGGCCGGTGACGATGACGGGGATCACCGTGTACTACTTCAGCGGCGATCGCATCACGGGGCACTGGCAGGAAGTGAACCGGCTCGGGGTGTTTCAGCAGTTGCAGGGGCGCTAGACGCCTTGACGCCGGACGCAATGAAAGTCTGAAACAGCAGAACCGCGGAAACACACGGAAGAACGGCTGGAAAAAGCGCGGAGACGGCGCGATGACTGTGACTACATGCTTTCTCCGCGGTACTCCGCCGTTCTTCTCCGCGTAACTCCGCGGTTCTGCTGTTTCGTCTCGCAAACACGAACACTGACGCTGCCCGCGCGCGCCTCAGAACACGACGACCGTCGGCGGCCCCGCGGGTTCGACCCATGCCTGATTGGGTTTGTACGACACCACGAGCACGCGCTGGAACTCGAGCGGGAACCGCACGGTCGCCGTGGTGATCGGTTGCGCGGCGACGCCTTCGGCGCGGATCTCGAGCGGTTCTTCGTGCGCGTGGTCGCTCGGCGCGGCGATCGCCGCCATCGCCTGCTGGCGGAGCAGATCCTGCACCGTCATGAGGTCGGGCCACTTCCAGTTGCCGAGCGGGATGTCGCGCCCGGCGGCACGCTGCAGATGCGTGTCGTGCTGGAACCGCTCCTGCGCCTTGCGCAGCGCGGCGAGCAATTCGGCGGGCGGCAGCGCCGCGTACGCGAGCACGAAGTCCCGCATCGACTGATCAGGCGCGAGCGCGCGGTGCAGGGCGTCGGTGTAGTTGAGGTAGAGCGTGACCGACACGTGCGTGCGGTCGCGCAGCGCGAGCGTGGCGCGGTTGTCCTGCAGCTCGTGGAATCTCTCGTGCGCGGGCGCCGGCGCGAACAGCAGTGCGGCGGCGAGTGCGGTGGCGACGAACGACGTGGCATTCATGTCATGTATTCCGTGACAGATTCCAGCAAAGAACCGCGGAACACCGCGGAGAACGACGCGGAATCACGCGGAGACGGCGTTGCGAGCGTCCTGCCCATTCAAGCTCCGCGCGTTGCCGCGTGATTTGTCCGCGATACTCCGCGGTTCTGCAGTGGTCGCAGCCTATCGGCAATACGACACCGTCGGCTGCGTACTCGCGCCGGCCTGCGTGGTGAACTGGAAGTTCCAGCACGCCGTCTTGCCCGCGTTCCCATTCTGCGCGAGGAGCGCCGTGAGGGCGGCGCCGGTGACCGGCTTGTAGCGGATGCGGTACGTGCCTGCGGCGTTCGCGTAGCTGTCGGTGCCGGTCTCCGTCGTGTTGAACGTGCGTGACGACGTGAACTGCAGTACGGAGTAGCCGTCGGTGGGGTCGGTGCTGAGCGTCATCGCCGAGACGGGGAACGGCGTGACCGGCGGCTGACGCATCGGCTTGTACTTGGCGCCCTGTCCCGCGAGGTCGGGGCTGGGCGTACCGCGCAGACAGGCGAGCACGTACGGTGACACGTCGGTGACGTGATAGCTGTAGCCCGCCGGGGCGTTCGGCACGGCGAGCGTGTTGCCGCCGCACGTGGCATCGCGCGTCGCCACGGAGCCGTCGGCATTGTTGTAGCCGAAGATGGCGAAACCGTCGAGCGCCCACCCCAGCGGATGCGTATCCCAGTAGTTCGCGGTGCGTCCGGCCATCATGCACGTGGGCGCGGCGTGGTAGTGGTAGTCGTCGGCGCGGCCGGCGTGTCCGTTGCAGTTGTCGAGTTCGCCGAGGACTTTCGTGTCTCCGTTCTGGCAGCCGCCCTGCTTGCACGGATTGAAGATCGGCACGCCGTTCACGGCCACGCCGATGGGGCCGTCGGCGACGTCGGTGGTGGTCGCGGCGACGGCCGGTGTGAGCGGGATCTTCCACGCGTTCGCGCCGAAGAAGTTCTGCGCCGCGGGCACCTGGAGGTTCGTGGCGGTGATGCCGTTCATCATCTGGTGCGTGGTGAGTCCATCCGAGTTGATGTAGGCGTATACGCTGTCGCAGCCCACGGTCGCCGTGCCGGTGGTGGAGGCGGCCATCGAGTTGCGCACGAGCAGGCACTGCGCGGCGGTGCTGTACGCGGCGCGCGCATAGTTCACGTTGAGCGTGGCCGAACCGAGCGTGACGGCGGCGATGGCGCTGGAGAGCAGGGCGCCGGTCACCTGGTTCGCCGCGACGGTGAGCGTGGGCGACGCGGAGAGCGCGTACACGGTGAACGTGTAGACTTTCGCGCCCGGTCCCTGCGAACAGGGCGGGTCGTACGCCATCGCGGGACCGTCGGAGCCGACGCCGAGCGTGCCGACGCCGAAGCTGTCTTTCGCGAGACTCGAGGTGGTGGAGGGGATGCCGTAGAGCACCCAGTTCCACTTCGTCGTACCGTCGCCCGGGAGCGTCGTCATGAGCACGGCGAACTCTTTCGTGTTCGCCGGCGCACCGCTCCACGCGAGCGCGAGCGTGGAGCCGGCGCCGTCGCAGGTGTAGGTGGCGGGCAGCGCGCCATTGTTGACGACAGTGGAACTCGTCAGCACGAAGCTGCCGTTGGAGCCGGTGGCGCCGACGGGCGTGACGGTGGCGGCGCTCGAGGCGGCGCCGGTGCCCTTCGCGTTCGTCGCGGTGACGGAGCAGCTGTAGGCCGTGCCGTTGGTGAGTCCCGTGACGACGATGGGGCTCGCGGCGCCTGTCGCGATCTTGGCGTTGGCGCCGGCGGCGCAGGTGACGGTGTATCCCGTGATGGCGGTGCCGCCGGTGCTGGCGGGTGCGCTGAACGTGACGTTCGCGATGCCGTCACCGGCCGTGGCGACGACGCTGGACGGGGCGCCCGGCGTCGTCGTGGTGGTCGTGGTCGGAGTGGTCGCGTCGCCGCCGCCGGCGCAGGCGACGATCAGGGCGGCGAGCAGGAGCGGCGATGTCCGGCTGAATGTGGCGCGCATGCGGGGACCCATCGTCGGGAAAAGGCGAACATTCCGGGCGAGCGGCTTCTGCTGTGAGACGCGTGCAATGTACCGGAGTTAGCGCGCTCGCGGCCGGGCGTACTGGCGCCGCGCGCTCGGGTGGCCGATTCTTCGGGTCACCACCCGCTCCCGGAGTCCCGATGCGCCGTCCGTCGTTCGTACTCGCCGTGTCCGCGCTCTCGGCGTGCGCGGCCCCGCAGCTCCCGGTTCCTGCCGCGGGGCCGGCGCCTGCCCAGGCGTCGGGCCCGACCGCTGCGTCGCGTGCGTCGACGACGGTCGCCGACACGACCTACGACGTCGTCATCCGCAACGGCCGCGTGCTCGACGGCGCGGGCAACCCGTTCATCCTCGCCGACCTCGGTATCCGCCACGGGAAGTTCACGAAGATCGGCGTGATCCCGCAGCGCGGCGCGCGCGAGATCGATGCGCGCGGGTTGTACGTGAGTCCCGGATGGATCGACATGATGGACCAGTCGGGCACCGTGCTGCCGCGTGGTGGACTCGCCGAGAACAAGCTGCAGGAAGGCGTGACGACGGCGATCGGCGGTGAGGGCGGCACGCCCGTGCCGGCCGCCGGCGTGCGCGCGTACTTCGACCGGCTCGAGGAGCAGGGGATCAGCATCAACTTCGGGTCGTACTTCAGTGAAGCACAGGCGCGCAGCGCGGTGATCGGCGCGTCGTCGCGTGCGCCGACGGCGGGCGAGCTCGAGCGCATGCGCGCCATCATCGACACGGCGATGCGCGGCGGCGCGATGGGGATGACCACGGCGCTGATCTATGCGCCGAGCAGTTATGCGCAAACGCCGGAGCTGATCGAGACGGCGAAGGCCGCGGCGGCGCACGGTGGCGTGTACGCGAGCCACATTCGCGGCGAAGGCCCCGAGGTGCTCGACGCGGTGCGCGAGGCGATCGCCATCGGCGAGGGCGCGAAGCTGCCGGTGGAGATCTTCCACCTCAAGGTGAGCTACAAACCCGGCTGGGGCATCTACATGGACAGCGTGCGCATGCTCGTGGACGCGGCGCGCGCACGGAACGTGGATGTGGCGGCCGATCTGTATCTGTACACGGCCGCCGGCACTGGACTCGAAGCGACCATCCCCAACTGGGCGTTCGACGGCGGCAACGACTCGCTGCGCGCGCGGCTGGCGAATCCGGAGATCCGTGCGCGATTGAAGCGCGAGGTGGTCACGGGTGCGCCCGGCTGGTTCAACATCGTCGCCGCGGGCGGCGGGTGGGACAAAGTCGTGCTTGTGAACGCGCAGAACCCGGCGAACGCGAAGTACGAGCAGCGCAATCTCGCTGACATCGCGCGCGAACTCGGCCGAGATCCCGCGGACGTGGCGTGGGACTTCGTGGTGCAGGGGCGCGGCCGCGTGATGGCCATCTACCATATGATGAGCGAGCAGGACATCGAGACGGCGCTGCGGTTCCCGTGGACGAGCATCGGCAGCGACGCGGGCGCGTCACTCGCGGTGGGTGCGCTCGATCAGACGGGGCTGCCGCATCCGCGCGCCTACGGGAATTTCCCGCGGTTGATCGCGCGCTACGTGAAGGAGCGGCACGTGCTCACGCTGCCCGACGCGATCCGCAAGATGACGGGCTGGCCTGCGACGCGCATGCGGCTGGCCAATCGCGGCACGATCGTCGTGGGCAACTGGGCCGACGTGACGATCTTCGACTACGACACCATCCAGGACCGCGCGACGTTCGAGAAGCCGATGGAGCTGCCGGTGGGGATCGCGTACGTGCTCGTGAACGGCGCGGTCACGATCGAACGCGGCAAGCACACGGGAGCGAAGGCGGGGCAGGTGCTCTGGGGCCGGGCGCGAACGACCGCTGAAACGAGGACGGGGCGGCACGCGTGTGCACGCCGCCCCGCCGTGGTTCACTTCGGCTCGCGCATCCGCATCAGTCCTTCCTGCGCCACGGAGGCGACGAGCGTGCCGTCCTTCGTGTACACGGTGCCGCGCGTGAACCCGCGCGCACCGGCGGCCGTGGGGCTGTCCATCACGTAGAGCAGCCAGTCGTCGGCGCGGAACGGGCGGTGCATCCACACCGAGTGGTCGATGCTCGCCATCTGCAGGCGACGGTCGCGGAAGGGCACGCCGTGCGGATAGAGCGCCGTGGGGAGCAGGCCGTAGTCCGACGCGTACGAGAGCACGGCCTGGTGGATGATGCGCTCGTCGGGGAGCGGCGCCACGGCGCGGAACCAGACGCTGCGGTGTGGTGCGCGCTTCTCCCCCTGAAACGGATCGTGCGGCTGCACCGGACGGAAGTCGATCGGCCGGTCCTGCGTGAGGATCGGACGCAGCGGCTCCGGGATGCGATCGGCCATCTCGCGAATGACGTCGAGCTCGGGCGCGAGCGACTCGGCGGCCGGCACGTGGGGCATCGGCGTCTGGTGGTCGAGCCCCGGTTCGCTCACGTGGAACGACGCCGATAGATGGAAGATCGCCTCTCCGTGCTGGATGGCCGTGACGCGGCGGCTCGTGAAGCTGCCGCCGTCGCGGGGGCGGTCGACGATGTACATGATCGGGACGGCCAGATCGCCGGGGCGCAGGAAATAGCCGTGCACGGAATGCGCGTCGCGCTCCACCGGTACGGTGCGCTGCGCCGCGACGAGCGCCTGCGCGAACACCTGCCCGCCGAACACGCGGCCGGTGCCGATGTTGCGGTTCTGGCCGCGGTAGATGTTGACCTCGAGGGGTTCGAGGTCGAGCAGGGCGAGGAGTTCGGCGACGGAGTTGTTCACTGCTGAAAGATCGCGGGTGGCGACCGTGCCGGGCAACGGGCGCGGTCGCGCCCTACCGCCGAACGTACAGCCCGAAGAACGCGAGCATGAGGCTCGCCCACATCGCGAACATCCAGCGGGACTGCTCGCCGAGTCGGCGTTCGACGGTCGCGATGAGTTCGGCGAGGTCGGCCCTCGTGGCGCACGTCTCGAACCGTGCCTCGACACGGGAGAGACGCTGTTCCCACTTCGCGTCCGACTCGGCGAAGCGCCGCTCGAGCTTCGCGTCGGCTTCGGCGAACCGCTGCTCCCATTTCGCGTCCGCCTCGGCGAAGCGCCGCTCGAGTTTCGCGTCGGCCTGGGCAAAACGCTGCTCGACCTTCGCGTCGAAGCGTGCGAAGTTCAGCTCGTTGATCTCCCTGAGATCGGCGCGGTACGTGGCATCCACGGCGTTGAACCACTCCACGAGTTCTGTGGCGGCCTGGTCGCCCATTGTGTCGTAGAACGCTTTCGACAGCTTGGCGGTGACCGGCATGCGCGCGCCTCTGTTGGGGTGCGCACACGATGCAACATACGCTCGGCTCGGCCGAGCGCGAAAGGTTGCGGACGGGGGGCGGAATCATGCCGTGGCGCGCGCGATCGCCGGTGGTCCGTCCCTCCCCGTTGGGCGTCCGCGCCCGTATCTTCTTGCGTCGGCCCCCCCCTCACCACGCGCCCCCAGTGACCGATCGCATCGCGCAACTCAACGGGCTGCTTGCCGGCCGGTATGTCGTCCAGCGCGAACTCGGCGCGGGCGGCATGGCGACGGTGTACCTCGCCGAGGACGTGAAGCACCGTCGCAAGGTCGCGATCAAGCTGCTGCGCGACGACCTGTCGGCGTCGGTGGGCGGCGCGCGGTTCCTGCGCGAGATCGAGATCGCGGCGCAGCTGCAGCATCCGAACATCCTGCCGTTGCTCGACTCCGGCGACGCCGACGGGCTGCTGTACTACGTGATGCCGTTCGTGGAGGGGCAGTCGCTGCGCCAGCGGCTCGACCGCGAGCACGAACTCCCGGTGGGCGACGCGGTGAAGCTCCTCATCGAGGTGATCGACGCGCTGGCGCATGCCCACGAGCACGGCGTGGTGCACCGCGACATCAAGCCCGACAACGTGATGCTCAGCGGGCGGCACGCGCTCGTGACCGACTTCGGCGTGGCGCGCGCGGTGAGCGAGGCGAAGGGCGGCACGATCACGACGCTCGGCATCGCGCTCGGCACGCCGGCGTACATGTCGCCGGAACAGGCGACGGCGGATCCGTCGGTGGACCACCGCGCCGACATCTACGCCGTCGGCGTGATGGCGTATGAGCTGCTCGCCGGGCGCCTCCCGTTCGCGTCGGGCTCGGCGCAGCAGGTGCTCGCCGCGCAAGTGACGGAGAAGCCGGAGTCGGTCGCGAAGCACCGGCCGACGGTGAACCCGCTCCTCGCGCAGGCGGTGATGCGGTGTCTCGAGAAGCGGCCGGCCGACCGGTGGCAGAGTGCGGCGGAGCTGCTCGCGGTGCTCGAGCCGCTGGCGACGCCGAGTGGTGGGACGGCGCCCACCGAGGCGCGCCTTCCGGCGGTTGCCGCGGCTCGTGGCGGCGCGTGGAAGATCGTGGCCGGTGTGGCGACGGTCGCGGCCGTGGCCGTCGCCATCTTCATGGCCACGCGCACGCGCTCGCCGTCGCTCGTGCTCGGCAAAGCCACCCAGCTTACGACCGATGCGGGGTTGCAGATCGATCCGGCGCTATCGCCCGACGGCAAGTTCGTCGCGTACGCGGCGGGGACGTCGTCCAGCATGCGCGTTTACGTGCGGCCGATCGGCGGCGGGCGCACGATCGCCCTCACCGACGACTCGACGGCCGTCGAGTACGAGCCGCGGTGGTCGCCCGACGGCACGCAGGTGATGTTCCTCACGCGCGTGGGCGTGTCGGTGGCGCCGGCGCTGGGTGGGCCGTCGCGAAACCTGATCGCGGCCGGTGCGACGCCGGTGACCACGGCGAGCTGGTCGCCCGATGGGCACGAGATCGTGTTTGTTCGGCTGGACTCCTTGATGACCACGACCGGCGACGGTCAGTCGACGCGCCTGGTGTTCAAGTCGGGCGACGCGCAAGAGGGTATGCACAGCTGCCGTTGGTCGCCGAACGGTGCATTGATTGCGTGCGTCCTCGGCAACACGGCGGCCCGAGTGCCCGGCGAGATCTTCGCGAACAAGGCGCCGAGCAGGATCGTGGTCGTCCCTTCAGCGGGCGGTACGCCGATACCGGCGACCGAACCGGGCGTGCTGAGCCAGAGTCCGGAGTGGTCGCCGAGCGGTGACCGGCTGTATTTCATCTCGGACCGTGACGGCACGTTCGACGCCTATGAAGCGGTGATCGACGGCAGCGGCACGGTGCGCGGCGCACCACATCGCGTCACCACGGGCCTCAATGCGCGTTCGATCTCGATCGCGGAGAGTGCGCCGCGCGTCGCCTACGGCGTGTACACGGAGCGCGCCAACATCCATGCGGTGCCGATCCCGGCGAGCGGCACGGTGCAGGTCACGAACGCGGAGGCGGTGACGACCGGCACGCAGGTCATCGAGAGCGTGAGGACGAGCCGTGACGGCAAGTGGATCCTCTACGACTCCGACCGGGACGGCAAGGCGAACATCTATCGCGTGCCGGTGAGTGGCGGGCAGCCGGAACAGTTGACCCACGAGTCGTTCGACGTCTTCGCTCCGGATCTCTCTCCCGACGGGAAACTGCTCGCCTATCACTCGTGGCGCAGGGGCAACCGCGACATCGAGGTGCGGCCGCTCGACGGCGGTCCGGTGGAGTTCGTCGCGACGGGCCCCCGGCAGGAGAGCTATCCGGCGTGGTCGCCGGACGGCACCGCGTTGCTGTTCTTCGACCAGCAGGGGGATTTCTCGGTGTTCGTCACGAAACGCCTTGGCGCGGCCAAATGGTCGGCGCCGAAGAAGGTGATCGCATCGGGGAGCCTCTTCGGCGGGCGAGCGGACTGGTCGCCCGACGGCAAATGGATCGTGTCCATCATCGGCGATCGAGTGGTGACCGCGCCCGCGGATTCCGGAGAGGTGCGGACGCTCGCACGCCTGCCCGCGGCGCGGCAATCGCTCGAGTTCTGCCAGTACGGCACGGACGGCAAGAGCGTGTACTGCAAGAGCCACGACGATCGCGGCCGGGCGCTTCTGTACGCGATTCCTGCGTCCGGCGGCACGCCGCGCGTGATCGTGACCTTCCCCGATCTCGCGCATCCGTCGTACCGCCGCGACTTCGGCGTCGACGCGAAGAAGTTCTACTTCGTGATCCAGGACCGGCAGAGCAACGTCTGGATCGCCGACGTCGCGCGCTGAGCTGCCGCGGTATCTTTCGCAGACGATGACCCACGCCCCCGGCACCACCCTCGGCCGCTACCGCCTCGTCGAACGCATCGGCGAGGGCGGCATGGGCGAAGTGTGGAAGGCGCACGACGAACGGCTCGACCGCGATGTCGCCGTGAAGCTGCTGGTGCGGGGTGTGCTCGACGACGCCACGTCGCGCGAGCGGTTCCGCCGCGAGGCCCACGTGCTCTCGCGCCTCTCGCATCCGGGCGTCGCCACGATCTTCGATTTCGACGCGCAGGACGGCGTCGACTTCTTCGTGATGGAGTACGTGCCGGGCGGCTCGCTGCAGAAACGTCTGCTCGACGGGCCGCTTCCCGTGGATGAAGCGCTTCGCCTCGGCGCGGCGATCGCCGACGCGCTGCAGGACGCGCACACCCGCGGCTTCCTCCACCGCGACCTCAAGCCGGGGAACGTGGTGCTCACCACCGCCGGCCAGCCGAAGCTGCTCGACTTCGGGCTCGCGCTGCTGCTGCATGCCGGCAAGTCCACGGGGAAGATCACGCAGACGGGGATGATCGTCGGCTCACTCCCGTACATGGCGCCCGAGCAGCTGCTGGGCGAGG
>CAIRBD010000330.1 GCA_903876745.1 uncultured Gemmatimonadota bacterium | reverse complement strand
TGCGGTTGGGGCGGGATGTCGAAGTCGACCTTCCAACTCGCGATCTCGCCGCGTTTCACGCGCTCGATGCGCACCCCGATGTCCTGCAGCCCGAGCACGCCAGGTAGCGCCCGCAGCCACTCGGGGTCAAGGCCGAGGTCGAGCAGCGCGCCGAGCGTCATGTCGCCGGCGATGCCGGAGAACGGGTCGAGGATCGCGATCGTCGTCATGTCCACCAATCTAGCCAAGCCCGCGTGGCGCACCTACCCGCGCCACGCGGCGTTTCACGACCGCTACCACCGATAGGACGCGCCCGAGCCCGTGTTGAACACCACGACTTCGGCGTCCTTCGCCACGAGGCCGACCTCCACCATCTTCTTGGCGACGACCAGACCGCAGCCGCCTTCCGGTGCGGCATCGATGCCGCTCGTGGACGCGAGCCGGAATGTGCCCGCGCGAATCTCGTCTTCATCCGCGGCGAAGGCGCCGCCGGCGCTCTCGCGCAGCACGCGCAGCACCCAGCGGTCGCCGAACGGCCCGGGCACGCGGAGCCCGCTCGCGTGGGTCGCCGGATTCTCCCAGGGCGTGGCGCGATCCGCACCCGCCTCGAACGCACGCACGAGCGGCGCGCACCCGGCCGCCTGCGCCGCGACCATCTTGGGAAGCGCCGTCCCCGCAGGGAGCCAGCCCCATTCGAGCATTTCCGCGAACGCCTTCCAGATGCCGATGGTCCCTTCCCCTCCGCCGGTGGGATACACGACGGCGTCGGGCAACCGCCAGCCGAGCTGTTCGGCGACCTCGTACCCCATCGTCTTCATCCCCTCCACGCGGTACGGTTCACGCACGGTCGCGACGTTGAAGTAGCCGCTCTCCTTCGCGAACTGCATCGTAGCCTTGCCTGCGTCGCCGATGTGCCCGTCGACGAGTTCCAGCTGCGCACCGAACGCGCGGATGCTGCCGAGGATGGGGGGCGGCGTGGTCGCCGGCGCGTACACGCGCGCCGGGATCCCCGCCGCGGCGGCGTAGGCGGCGAGTGCGATGCCGGCGTTGCCGGCGGTGGGCACGCAGACACCAGGCAGCTTCAGCGCCTTCGCACGCGTGACGGCCATGCACAGCCCGCGCGCCTTGAAGCTCGCCGTGGGATTGAGTCCTTCGTCCTTCACCCAGAGGCGACGCACTCCGACCTCGGCCGCGAGATGCGGGAGTTCGATGAGCGGCGTCATCCCTTCACCCAGCGTGGCGCGGTGCTCGTGCGGGAGCACCGGCAGAGCGGCGTGATAGCGCCACATCGAGGCGTCGCCGGTGATGGCGTCACGCGATACGGGCGCGAGCCGCACCGCGAGCGGCTGACCACAATCCGGGCAGAGGGAGGCGAGGCGGTCGCCGGGCGCGGTGTAGGCGCACGCCGAGCAGTGAAGCGTCCAGGTGGACTGTGTCATTCGGAGGTTGGATCGATGGAGAGAGGGGGCGGTTCGTCCGGAGGCACGATCGCGCCCGGTGTCTGAATGATGGCATCGGGCGGCGGCAACGGCGCCGTCGGGTCTGACTGCTTCAACGCGGCGACCAGCCGTTCCGCTGCCTGCGCCGACCAACCCGGGAGCGCAGCGATCTGTTCGAGCGTGGCGTCACGCACCCCCTGGATGCTGCCGAACGCGATCAGCAGGGCGCGGCGCTTCACGGGACCCACGCCGGGGATCTTGAGCAGCTCCGACGTGACGGTGCGCATCGTCCGGCGCTTGC
>CAIRBD010000329.1 GCA_903876745.1 uncultured Gemmatimonadota bacterium | reverse complement strand
GGGCGCTTCGGCGGCCTCCCCCTCGTCGCGTGCAGGGTGCCTCAGGCGAGGGTCGAGCGCGCGGCTTCCGACAGTGCCACGACCGCGGGGTGCTTCAGCTTGCGCTCCACGCTGATCGCGTAGAAGCGTTCGCGCACGCCGGCCGGCCGGCCGATGGCCTTCACGCCGTACTGCCGCTCGATCTCGCGCTCGACGACGCTCGGCGCGGCGAAGCACCCGAGCCCCGCGCCGCCGAGTACCTGGAGGATCGCGCCATCGTCGACCTCGGCGACGGACAGCGGCCGAATGTCCTCCTGCGCGAACCAATGGTCGAGCGAGCGCCGCAGGGCCGTGTGCTCGCCGTGCAGCAGGAATGGCGCGCCCTCGAGCGAACGGGGAAACCCGCGCCGCAGGCGTGCCGCCATCGCCGACGGAGCGAAGATGGTGACGGCGCTCTCGCCCAGCAGGTGATGGTAGGCGCGCGCCCGGAACGAACCGCTCGCCGGCGCGTCGGTGAGCACGAGGTCGAGGCGGTGCGCCGCGAGGTCGGCCAGCAGCGCGTCCACCGTGCCGACGCGGAGCAGCAGGCGCGGCGGATCGGGCTGCTCCAGCGCGGGGCGCAGCAGCCGGTACGACGTGAGCTTGGGCAGCGCGTCGGAGATCCCGACGGCGAACCGCACGGGGCGTCCCGTCGGCCGGCCTTGCACCGTGCTCTCGAGCTCGCGCCCGAGCGCGAAGATCTCGTCGGCGTAGCGGAGCGCGACCTGACCGATCTCCGTCAGCACCAGCCCCCGTCCTCTGCGGTCGAACAGCCGGTCGCCGAATTGGCGCTCGAGCAGGCGCAGTTGCGCGGAGATCGTCGGCTGGCTCACGCCCAACGCGCGCGCGGCGCTCGCGATGCTCCCCTCGCGGGCCACCGTCCAGAAATAGTGCAGATGATGGAAATTCAGCGATGCAGGAAGCATAGAGAAAAGTTAAGGAAAGGCATAATACATACAAAAAGATTGACATGCAAACCCCCGCACGGCTTTCTTCATGTCGCGCCACCGCTTGCGACCTGCGGCGACGGCGCGCCCACACCGCCCACGCCGCCCGCTCGCTCCTCCCGCGCCGAACCCTGCCGCCATGAACGAGATCCTCCGCACGAATCTCCTCTCGCCCATCGTCCTCTCCTTCGCGCTCGGACTCGTCGCCCGCGTCATCCGCAGCGAGTTCTCGCTGCCCAAGGACGTCTACGCCGGGCTCTCCATCTTCCTGCTCTGGAGCATCGGGCTGCAGGGCGGTGCCGAACTGCGCCACGCGTCGCTCGCCGCCGTCGCACTGCCGGCCGCGGCGACGCTCGTGCTCGCCTGCGCCACGCCGGTCATCGTCTACCTCACGCTGCGCCGCATCGGCCGGTTCGGCACCGCCGACTCGGCTGGCATCGCCGCGCACTACGGCTCCGTCTCCGCCGTGACGTTCATCGCCGCGACCGCCTTCGTGAAGAGCATGGGGGCGGAGGCCGAGGGCTACATGCCCACGCTGCTCACGCTGCTCGAGAGTCCCGGCATCCACATCGCGCTCGCCATCGGCGTCGTGAACTCGGCGCGCGGCAGCGGCCGCCCGCTCCGGGAGACGCTGCATGAAGTGCTCACGGCGCGCACCATGGTGCTCCTCGTCGGCGGCCTGCTCGTCGGCTACCTCATGGGCGACGCCAACTGGCGCGTCGTCGAACCCTTCTTCAGCACGAAGGGCGCGGTCTTCCGCGGACTGCTCTGCATCTTCATGCTCGAGATGGGACTCCTCGCCGGCGAGCGGATCGGCGACCTGCGCAAGGTCGGGCCGTTCCTCATCGGCTTCGGCATCGCGATGCCGACCGTCCTCGGCGTGCTCGGCGTCTGGCTCGGCACGCTCGCCGGGCTGTCCGTCGGCGGCGCCACGGTGCTCGGCGCGATGGCCGCGAGCGCGTCGTACATCGCCGCGCCGCCCGCCGTGCGCGTGACGCTCCCCGACGCCAATCCCACGTACTATCTCACCCTCGCGCTCGCGATCACCTTCCCGTTCAACGTGCTCGTCGGCATCGCCCTCTACTACCGCGTCGCCCTCGCCCTCGCGGCCTGAGCAGGAGTTCTCGTGCACACTGTCTCGATGCGTCTCATCACGATCGTCGCCGAACCCGTGCTGGCGGACCGGCTCACGCACGACATCCAGCGCCACGGCGCCACGGGCTGGACCCTCACCGAAGGGCGCGGCAGCGGCTCACGCGGCACGCACGCCGAGGAAGTGCCGGGCAGTGCCGTGCGTCTCGAGTGCGTGGCCACCGAGGAGGCGTGCGCCCGCATCCTCGGTGAACTCGCCGAGCGGTACTTCCCGTTCTACGGCGTCGTGGCGTGGGTGATGCCGGTGGACGTGGTCCGCGGCGACAAGTTCGTCTGAGCGCGCCGGGTGAGCGGCGCGAGCGGCGCCATCGGTGCGTTCGGTGCGTGCGCTACGCCATCGGGATGAGGCCGTCGGCTTTCTCGTTGTTGTCGACTTCGGCCACCAGCGAGCGCAGGATGCCGTCGCGCACGTCGAACACCGCGCCGTGCAGTTTGGGATGCTTGCCCAGCACCCACGCGTCCTGCACCACCGGCGTGCGCGCGAGGTTCAGCACCTGGTGCAGCACGTTGAGTTCCACGAGCCGGTCGAAGCGCGCGGACGCATGGTCGAGCTCGGCGAGCTCGCGGCGGTGGCGGCGCTTCACGTCGCGCACGTCGCCGAGCCAGTTGTCCACGAGTCCGAGGCGTCGCGTGTCGTCCATCGCCGCCTGCACGCCGCCGCATCCGTAGTGTCCCACCACGAGCACGTGCTTCACGTGCAGCGCCTCGATCGCGTACTGCAGCACCGAGAGCACGTTGAGGTCGGCGGGGAACACTTGGTTCGCCACGTTGCGGTGCACGAACATCTCGCCCGGGCCGGCGCCGGTGAGGAGCTCGAGCGGCACGCGGCTGTCGGAACAGCCGATGGCGAGGAAATGCGGCTCCTGCCCCTCGGCGAGTTCGCGAAAATACGCCGGGTTCGCCGTGGTCTCGCGCGCGGCCCACGAGCGGTTGTTCGAGAAGAGGCGGTTCAGGTCGAGCATGGCGGTTCCGTCGAGGTGTTCGAGGTGGCTGGCGTGTGCGGTCCCATCGGGGCTCCAACGCGCGGAGGTGGAGGCAGGATCCGGCGGTGCGCGGTCAGATCGCGAGCGAAAACTGCAGGCGGCCGCCGCGTCCCGCGCCGAACGGGCCGGCCGGCGCGCCCTGCGGCGCCGCCGTCACGGGGCGCACGCACGCGGCAGTCCGCAGTGCGCGCTCGGCGTTCGACGTCGCGTGGCGCGGCGTGTTGTTCGTCTCACTGAGGTGCAGCAGCACCACGTCGCGCCAGCGCACGCTGGCGTGCGCGGCGAGCACGTCGCCCGTCTCCCGATTGCTCAGGTGCCCGGTCTTGGCGCGGATGCGGCGCTGCAAGTGCGCCGGGTACGGTCCCGTGCGCAGCATCTCTTCGTCGTGATTCGATTCCAGCATCACGAGGTCCACGTCGGCGAGTGCGCGCGCCAGCGC
>CAIRBD010000328.1 GCA_903876745.1 uncultured Gemmatimonadota bacterium | reverse complement strand
TTCGACGCGCTCGCGCGGGCGCTGAGCGACCGCGCGGCGAGCGTCCGGCTCGCGGCGACGACGACGCTCAGTCAGCGCAAGAGCGTCCGTTCCGCGGCGCTGTTGTCGGCGGCGATCGACGACGAGACGGAGACCGAAGTACAGTTCGCGCTGCTCGCCGCGCTCGGCCGTATGGCGACGCCCGACGCCGTGCACAAGCTCACGAGTGCCGCCGAGGCCGCGAGCGGGTTCTTCAAGACGAAGAAGATCGTGGGGTTGCGGGTGGCGGCGGTGTACGCGCTCGCCGAGGCCCGTACGCCGACGGCGATGGCCGCGATCCAGTCGCTCCTGAACGACAAGGAGCGTGAAGTGCGCGACAGCGCCAAGCTCGCGCTCACCGCGCCGCGCGGCACCGCCGCGTAGCCGTCGCGTAGCCGTCGCGTAGCCGTCGCGTAGCCGTCGCGTAGCCGTCGCGTAGCCGTCGCGTAGCCGTCGCGTAGCCGTCGCGTAGCCGTCGCGTAGCCGTCGCGCGAACGGCGGCGCGGTCAGCGCGCCGTGAAGTCCGTCGCCGGCGTGACCGCCTTGCACGCCGCGGCGATGAGGGTGGCCGCGCGGTCGAGGTCGACGAGGCTCACCATCTCGTTCGGCGAGTGCATGTAGCGGTTCGGAACCGAGAGGAGCGCGGTGGCGACCCCATCGCGCGCCAGATGGATGGCGTCGGCGTCGGTGCTCGTGTCGCGTCCCGCGGCGTGCAGGCTGTACGGGATGCGGAGCGACTCGGCGGTGTCGCGGAGCAGGCGGAACGCCACGGGGGACACGATGGACCCGCGCGTGAGCACCGGTCCGCCGCCGATCTTATGTTCGCCGAGTTCCTTCTTCTCCACCGAGGGGTGATCGGTGGCGAAGGTGACGTCGACGACCACCGCCATGGCGGGATTCACGCGCTGCGCGCCGACGAGCGCGCCGCCGCCGTGATAGGCGATCTCTTCTGTGTCGTCGCGACGGCGACGACGCGCGCTTCGCCCGGATCGGCGGCGTAGCGGCGCAGCGCCTCGAGCACGATGAACGCGCCGATGCGGTCATCGATGGACCGCGACACGATGCGATCGTTGGGGAAATCCATCGTGCGGGCATCGATCACGCCGGCGTCGCCGATGGAGAGCATGGCTTCGGCCTGCGCGCGTGTCGCGGCGCCCACGTCCACCCAGAGGTCGGTGAACTTCGACGCCTTCTCGCGGTCCTCGGTCTTCATCAGGTGAATCGGTTTCTTGCCGACGACGCCGTGTACCTCGCCGTCGCGGCCGGCAAAGCGCAGCCGCTGACCGATGAGCACCTGCGGATCCCATCCGCCGATGGGGCCGATGTACACGAAGCCGTCGTCGTCGATGTAGTTGACGATGACGCCGATCTCGTCGATGTGGCCGGCGAGCATCACCGTGGGCGAGCCGCCGGGATTCACGACGGCGATGCTGTTGCCGTGCACGTCGCCGGTGACCTCGGCGAAGGTGCGGGCCTCGTCGCGCCACACGCCGGCGGGGGCGGTCTCGAAGCCGGAGGGGCCGGGCGTGTCGAGGAGGCGCTTCAGGAAGGCGACGGCGGTCGGCTTGAGCATGGGTGGCGGCGAGGGGCGTCGGGGATGGGCGCTACATTGTGGAGCACCCTCGGCTCATCGTAGCGCGCGACGTCGCCGTGCGGAAGCCGTTCCTTCGACCGCGGGACAGCCCGTGATCCTCGTCTTCGTCTTCATCGGCCTCGTAGCCGGCGTGCTCTCCGGCCTGTTCGGCATCGGCGGCGGCATCGTCATCGTGCCGGCGCTCGTGTTCTTCGGCCGCCTGCCGCTCAAGACGGCCGTCGGCACGTCACTCGGCGCGCTGCTGCTGCCGGTGGGCGCGCTCGGGCTCTACACGTACTGGCGTGCCGGGCAACTCGACGTGAAGGCGGCGCTCTGGGTCGCGCTGGGGATGGTGGCGGGGGTGCTGCTGGGTGCGATGGCGGCGCAATCGATCACCGACACGATGCTCAAGAGAGGATTCGCCGTACTGCTCGTTGGCGTCGCGGCGCGCCTCTGGTTCACGACCGCGTAGCGACGCCACGCGCGTCGTGCATCCGCTCGGCGAGGCGCGCATCGGTCGGCGGGAAGAGCGACGGATTGAAGATGCGGGCCATCGTCTCGATCGTGTCGACGAGGCGCGGACCGGGCCGGCTCGTGAGCGCGTTGCCGTCGAGCGCCCACACGTCGCAGGCGCGCAGCCATCGCCACGCGGGATCGGCGAGCAGTGCCTGCGCCTCGGCCGCGGCGCGGCCGAGGTCGTAGCCGCAAGGCGCTACGCAGACGATCTCGGCGCGCGCATGCGACAGCGCCTCGAGTTCGGCCCGCATCGAATGGGCCCCGGTCACGCCGAGCACGTCGATCCCGCCGGCACGCTTCACGAGCTCCGGCACCCAGTGCCCGCCGAGGTACACGGGATCGGTCCACTCGAGCACGAGGACGCGCGGTCGCGGCGCCTGCGCGGCCTTGAGCGTCTCGTGCACCGATCGCACGCGGAGGCGCAGGGCGGCGACGAGCGCGGCACCGGCCGCGCCGCGGCCCACGGCGTCTGCTACCGCGCCGATGTCCGTGAGGACGCCATCGAGCGACGTGCCCGAAAGCGTCACGACGCGCGGCGGGGGCGTGAGCTGGGCGGCGAGCGCCCGCACGTCGCTCTCCGTCACGGCGCACACGTCGCACAGCGCCTGCGTGAAGATCACATCCGGAGCGAGCGCTGCGATCAACCCCTCGTCGAGCCCGAAGATCGGCTCGCCGTCGGCGGTCATGGCGCGCACCTGCTCGTCGATGGCGCGCGGCGACGCGAAGGCATCGACCACGGTGGACGTGACGCGCGCGACGCGTTCCAGCGTGCCGGGGACGTCGCACGCGTGGCTCACACCGACCAGCGCTTCGGCGGCGCCGACGGCCGCGACGATCTCGGTCGCCGCGGGGAGGAGCGAGACGACGCGCATCACGCGCGGGGCAGCGGAAACACGACCATGGCGAGCGCGAAGACGATCATCCCCAGCGCCGCGGCGTCCTCCGCGCCGGTGAGGAGGTAGCAGGCGAGCCCGGCCATCGCACCGAACTCGCCGG
>CAIRBD010000327.1 GCA_903876745.1 uncultured Gemmatimonadota bacterium | reverse complement strand
CTCGTTCGGCACCAACGATCTCACGCAGACCACACTCGGGCTTTCGCGCGATGACGCGGGACGCTTCCTCCCGCTGTACGTCGAGAAGGGGATCCTCCCCGACGATCCGTTCCGCGTGCTCGACGTGGAGGGCGTGGGGCAACTCATCGAGATCGCCGTGCAGAAGGGACGCAGCGTCCGCGCCGGGCTCAAGTGCGGCATCTGCGGCGAGCACGGGGGGGAGCCGGCGTCGGTGGGATTCTTCCATCGTGCGGGGCTCGATTACGTATCGTGTTCACCGTACCGCGTGCCGATCGCGCGGTTGGCGGCGGGCCAGGCGGCGCTGGAGTAGCAGTCTCGAGGCGAGGGCGCGGCGGCATCCGCGGCGCCCTCGCGCACCGTTACCGACTCCTATGTTTGGTGGCATTGACATATCAACGCATCTAGATATCTTGATACCATGACATCGACAACTCACGAATCCGCGTCGACTGGCACCGCGCCCCTGACGGGCACTGTCTCCCCGGAGGCGACCGCCGCCCGCTTCCAGGCGCTTTCCGACCCCACGCGCATCCGCATCCTCGACCTGCTGCGCGACGGCGAGCACTGCGTGTGCGACCTGCAGGCGGCGCTCACCATCGCCCAGCCGCTGCTCTCGTTCCACCTCAAGACGCTGCGCGACGCCGGGTTCGTCTCGTGGCGCAAGCAGGGACGGTGGGCGTATTACGCGCTCGACGCGGGCACGCTCCTCGCCGCACACGACGATGTGGCGCGCCTGCGCCCGACCGCCGGACGGCGCCTGCCCATCGGCTGCTGCGGCTGAACACCGGACTATCCAAACCTCACCCCTCCCATGACCACACCGACCGAGATCAAGGCCAACGTGCGCGAGCGCTACGCCCGCGCAGCCCTCACCGTCGTCGAGAGCGGCACCAAAGGGAGCTGTTGCAGCGCGGACGCCGCCTGCTGCAGCGACGATCCCATCACGTCCAACCTGTACGAACAGGCGCAGCTGCAGGGCATCCCCGCCGACGCCGTCCTCGCGTCCCTGGGGTGCGGCAATCCGACGGCGCTCGCCGAGTTGCGCGAGGGGGACGTCGTGCTCGACCTCGGCTCCGGCGGCGGTATCGACGTGCTCCTCTCCGCCAAACGCGTGGGCCCGACCGGCAAGGCGTACGGCGTGGACATGACCGACGAGATGCTCGCCCTGGCCCGCGCCAACCAGAAGGCCGCGGGCGTGACGAACGTCGAGTTCCGCAAGGGCGACATCGAACACATCCCGCTCGACGACGCGACGGTGGACGTCATCATCTCGAACTGCGTCGTCAACCTCGCCGCCGACAAGTCGAAGGTGCTGGCCGAGGCGTTCCGCGTGCTGAAGCCCGGCGGCCGTTTCGCCGTGAGCGACGTGATCGTGCGCGGCGAGATGCCGGCCGACGTGCGGCGCTCGGCGGAGCTGTGGGTGGGCTGCATCGCGGGTGCACTCGAGGAGCAGCAGTTCCTCACGATGCTGCGCGCCGCCGGGTTCGTGGATGCTTCCATCGAGCCCACGCGCATCTACACCGCGGACGACGCGCGGGCATTCGCGGAGGGCGCCGGCCTCGATGTGGAGCGAATCGCCACGGAGATCGACGGCAAGTTCATGAGCGGCTTCGTGCGCGCCACCAAACCCGCGGCCGCCTGAGAGAGGATCCCATGGCTTCACCTACCACGCTCCGGCCCGCGACGAAACTCGACCTCCCGGGCGTGCACGCCCTGCTCGACGCGTCGGGACTGCCCGTCGACGGCGCGGGGAATTGGATCGATCATTTCGTCGTGGCGGAGCGCGACGGCGAGATCGTGGGATCGGCCGGACTCGAGCTATACGGCGACGATGCCCTGCTCCGCTCCGTCGCGACCGCGGCGTCCGTGCGAGGCTCTGGCATCGGCGCTTTGCTCGTGGACAGCGCGCTCGACCGGGCACGCGCGCTGCGCCTCGATGCCGT
>CAIRBD010000326.1 GCA_903876745.1 uncultured Gemmatimonadota bacterium | reverse complement strand
GAGCGCGAGGAGCGCCGGCAGGGCGATCCGGCGGTATTGCACGTGCTGTTTCATTCGAACGGCGCTCCTCAACAACAGACGGTGGATAGGTCGGGTCGCTCTGTCGGCCGTCGCGCCGGATCGACTCGCGCGCCGTCGGTGCCTGCCTACGGCTGTACTCCGCGCGTCAATGTCCCCTGCAACAGCTTCCCCACATCGCGTTTCAGCGCCGCCTGCGCGGCAGGGTCCGTGTAGATGGCGTGTCCTCCCGCATACACCCGGGCCACCACCCGATCCCGGATCGACGCATCGAGGTGGCTCACGACCCACTGATTCGCCGCATAGGCGCACATCAAGTCGTAGTAGCCGCACACGGAGAGCACGCGGAGATCCCGATCAGCGAGCAGTGCAGCCCGCAGCGGCTCGACCGCCGCGCTCGGCGCGGTGGCACCCCTGCCGACACTCCCGCGGGACGCGTTCGTATCGGCGCCCCCGCGTCCTCCCGCCGGTGACTCTCGGCGGCCGTTCCATCGCATCGACATCCAGTCGCCGCGAAACGTCGTCGGCGCCGGGTATCCCCCACCCCACGGCCCCTGATAGAACAGATCGCTCTTGAAGCCGAGTTCGTTCCGGAGGTAGCGGATGACCGCCACGTCGCTGAGCAAATTACTGAGACTCGGGTCCTCTTTGGGGTCGTACGGCCGAGGCGTGGTATCGAGGACTGACGTCAGTCGCGTGTCGTATCGCCCAACGTAGCGGCCCTCTCGCCGCAGCAGTTGATCGTCGATCTGCGACATCCCGATGCTGAGTGCGGGCACGTCAAAGGTCCGCGCATCAAGACCGGTGAACCTCGAGAGTTGCGCGAGGAGGGCGGCGCGCTGCGAGGCCGTCAGACTGTCGCGTCGCGCGAGCGCCGGCGCGTATTCCTGCTCGGCGAACGTCGTCGCCAGCCGCAGGGTCTTCTCGAGGTCGCCCAACAGGTCCGGCGCGAGTTTGTTGTGATAGAATGCCGCCGCAGTCAGCGTGGGCAGGGAGAGCGCCGTCGCCACCGTCGTGGGCAGTGGCCCCAGCGGAATGGCGAGCGAAATCAGGGCAATGCCCTTCAGTTTGACACCGCGCCGGGTGAGCGCTTCCGCGACGCCCGCCGCTCGCGTCACACCATAAGATTCCCCCGCGAGGAACAGCGGCGCATCCCATGCGTCGAACCGGTTGCGGTAGGTGCGAATGAATTCGGCGACCGATTCGTTGTCGCCCCGTGTCTGATAGAACTCAGCCGCGTACTCTGGCTTCGTGGGACGGCTGTACCCGGTACCGACGGGGTCCACGAACACGAGGTCGGTCTGATCGAGCCAGGTGCCCGGATTGTCCTCGACGACCGACGTCTGCTGCTCGGGGCGGGACGGATCACCGACGCGACGGATGCGACGCGGTCCGAATCCGACCAAGTGGACGAGGCCCGCGTTCGAACCCGGCCCGCCGTTCCAAGCGAACGTGAGCGGCCGCGCGGGTTGCCCCGGCGCGCGATCTACCGTGTACGCAACGAAGAACACGTTGGCGTGGACGTCACCCGCCTCGTTGTCGATGATCGGGAGCCGTCCTGCACGCGCGGTATAGGCGATGGGGTGCCCGCCAACCATCACCCGGTGATGCGTGGTCACGACCTGATCGTCCTGCGCACGGCCCGCCGACGCAGCGGCGAGCAGGGCAAGCACGATCAGCAGCGGGCGCAGCGCGGGTCGCCGGAGGGCCGGTTTCATGCGACGATGCTCCTCGAGGTGAGGCTCAGAGCGACGAGCGCGGACGGATCCGCGTGACGGCGTCGATGAACCGGGTGAGTTCAGTGCTCGTGTTGTAGAAATGCGGCGACACACGCACCAGTCCGCCGCGCGCCTCCACGTAGATGCCGTCACTGGCAAGCGCGTCGCGCGCCGCCACCGGATCCGGTACCGCGAAGCTCACGATTCCCGCCCGCGCCTCCAGCGGCGTGATCACGCGAAAGCCGCCGAGGGACAAGCCGGCGGCAAGTGCGCCGGTCAAGTCCCGCACGCGGCGATGCACGGCGTCCCAGCCGACGACGGTCTCGAGATAGGACAAGCACGCGGCGAGCGCGTAGAGCCCCGGATAGTTCACGTGACTGTAGTGGAGATCCGTGGACGGCGATTCGTTGTTGTACCCCCGAACGCCGGGCGTCAGGTCGTCGCGCACCCGATCGCGCACGATCAGCACGGCGAGACCGAAGCCGGAGAGGAGCCACTTGAACACCGACGCGCAGTACACGTCCGTCTCACCAAGATCGACAGGGACCGCGCCGATCGCCTGGATGCCGTCCACCACCAGCATGGCGCCCACCGCATGGCACGCCGCCGAGAGGCGCACGAGATCGAGGCGCGTGCCCGTCACCCAGTGCACATGCGAAACGGCAACGACGCGCGTCGCAGGAGTGAGGGCGGCGATGATGGCCGACACGCGCGCTGCCTCCGAAGGCGCGGCGACCGGGCACAGGGTCGCACCGGCGCGGCCCGCGCTCTCGCACGCGAGCGTCACGGAGGGGAACTCATCCGCGATCCAGACGACCTCGTCGCCCGGCTGCCAGCGCACGGCGCCGATGACGAGATTGAGCGCTTCGGTGGTGCTGCCCGCAAAACGGATCTCGTGCTCTCGCACCCCCAGATGCCGAGCGAGTCGCTCACGCACCTCGGCCGCGGAGGTCTGCCAGAGCGTCATGCCGTTGATGCCGCGCGCTTTCGCGACGTCGTAGAACGCCGCCGCGGCGGCCCCTTGTCCACGCCACGCGAGCCCGGCCGACGCCGTGTTGAGGTAGACGCATTCGTCGAGATACGGAAAGTCTTTGCGAAGCAGACGGTCGTCGTCAGACAACGCAGGGGTCGCGGCCGGCGTCATGGAAGCGCGGCCCACGCCAGGTCACTGATCGATACAACGGTGATTCTCACTGGTGCCTCATCTTCCCGCGACCAACGCTCGCACGTCGGCGGCGAACAGTTTCAGGGCGCTTTCATTGGTATAGGCCATGTGGCCGCCTTCGTAATACGAGAGACGGACTCGCGACGCCGGCCACCCGGATTGCGCGATCAGGTACTCGGCGGCGCCGGTGGTGGTCTTCATGTCATAGATCCCGGAACCCACCACCACGCGGAAGTTCGGGTTCGCATTCATCACTTCGGTGATCGATGCCGTATATGGGAAATCCCCGAACGGTGACCCGGCGGCGGCATACGCCCACCCGTTGCGATCGGCCCCGTCCGACGGAAACTGGCGACGCCGGTATTCCTCGGACCGTGCGACCTTCAGCTCGTCACGAAAATAGCGCAGCATCGCCGCGTACGATGCCGATGCGAGCACGGCGTCCGGCTCCGGCCCCTTCACCGGTCCGACGTATCGCGCATCGTCGGAGCCGAGCTTGAGTCCCCGTTGCTTGAGCAACTCATTCTGAAATGTGGGGCGCGTGATGCGCAGATTGTGCGCCAGGAAGTACGACGCGGGAATACCGGTGAAGAATGCCAGCCGCTCAGCGATCCGCAGCCGATCCCGTTCCGGCAGCGCCGCATTGCCCTTGAAGAGCGCCGTCAGGTACTCGCCGTTCGCAAAATGAGCGGCCTCGGCCATCACCTGATAGACCGTACGCCCGTTGCGGTCGACTTGCTCGTGGTACCACGCCGTGGCCGCGACCGAGGGCAATCCGACGACCGGGGCGAGGATATTGTAGGGGCGGGTGTTGATCTCGAGCTGATTCGCGGCTTGTCCCATGAGGAACACCCCGTCGAGGATGATCGGCTCCGGGAGATGCAGCAACTGGCGCGCGGTTTCCGGAACGCGGATCGTGGCATAGCTCTCGCCAAGCACATACTTCGGCGACGCCATGCGGTGATGCTCGCGCAGCCAGCGATCGATGAACGCCGCGAACTGCTGTGCATCGTCGTCCGTGGTGTAGTACGACTCGGGTTTGACCCCGTCGACCACGCGACTCCACCCCGTGCTGGCTGGATCGAAGAACACGAGATCGGCGACGTCGAGCACCGCATAGCCGTTATCGACCAGCGCGAAGGACGCCGGATCCGCCGTCAACACAGACGGGATGGCGAGTCTCCGCGGCCCCATCGCGAGCATGTGCAGTGGATTCGAGGGACCGATCGGACCACCGTTGCAGACGAAGAGCACCGGTCGCGTGGCCGCATCGGTGCCATCGGCCGTGTACGCAGTACTCACGATCCGCGCGCCGGGCGCGCCCGCTGCGTTGGGAACGACCGTCTCCTGCACCGTCGCGGTGTACGACACGTTCTTCGCGTTGAACACGCCCTCGTGATGCGTGACGACGGGGGCCTGCACCGGCGCGACGGTGAGCGTTCCCTGTGCGTCAACATCGCGGGCGACCGCTGCTGCGACGAGGAGAACCGCAGCGACGGCGGTGAACATCGATCGGCCACCCCGAGGCGATTCATTGGACGAGCGGTTGCGCATGGTGGATCTCAGGTGGGCGTTCGCGGTGCGAGGAATGCGACGCATCGTCAGGGCCGTCTCGGTGTCCCGCCGGCAGCACCGGGCGCTCGCTCCACGCGCAGTCGCTGTCTCGTGGTGTCACCGCCCGCGACGAGCATCAATCGGTACTCACCGGGCGGTGCCAACGTGGGACCGGGCACGGCCTCATTGCCCGAACCGAGCCACGATCTGCCGCCCGGTGTATTGAAATACGAAAATCCCACGATCTCGAATACTCGGAGCACCCGCTTGGGGTCTGCTCCGTTGACGACGAGCGGGCTTGTGAACGGCCCCTGGATGGTCCTCGGACCTTGCGGCCCACCTTCCGCCGGACGGGGGCAGAACGGTTCTTGCGGCGTGCTCGGCCGCTCGCACGCCGTCGAAGCCCCGCCGACACTCGCGCCGCGTCCGCCCCGCGCCCCTCGGCCACCGGCTGAGCTACCACCGAACTTCGCGCTCGCGATCAGCTCGCTCGCTCGCGTCAGTGCGACCGGGTCATACCCTGCGTTTCGGAGGGAATCGAGAACGATCGGCACGCGAACCGCACGCAACACGCTGTCGCGGCGCATCGACGCCGACAGCGGTGCGGGCGCACGCACAGGTGCCGGGACTTGATAATCCCACACGACGGCACGGACCCCCGGCCCGTCGCCGGGGGCACGGATCGTCGTGATCGGATCGCCGGCGGCGTTCGCCACGACGAGGGAGACCACGCCGCCTGACACGGCGGCAGCGAGACGGTACGAGATGCGCGCACCGTACGGCGGGCTCAGCGTCTCGAACGTCGCGTTCCCCTCGGCGTTCCCGCGCGTTGCAGGCTCCGACCACTGGAACGCCGTGCGCGGCTCGTACAGATACGATCGCGCGCTCCGCGCACGGGCGTCCTGATCCTCGAGCGGCGCGATGTCGACGATCCAGATGCTGCGCCCATGCGTCGCCGCCACCAGTTCACGGTCGCGCGCGTGGATCTGCAGGTCGAACACTGGCACGGACGGCATCCCTGTCATGAACCGCGTCCACGACGCTCCCCCGTCGGCGGAGACGGATACACCGATCGACGAACCGACGAAGAGCAGCTTCGCATTGTGCGGGTCTTCGCGCACCACATGCAGATAGTCGGCTGGCCCATCGGACGGCAGCCCCTCGGTGATGCGGAGGAAGGTGCGGCCACCATCGTGCGTGGCATACAGGTACGGCCTGCCATCGCTGACCCGATGGTTGTCGAACACGACATAGAACGTCAGCGTGTCGGCGTGCGACGGCTCGATGCCCGCAACGTACGGCTCGGTGGCCGGCAGTCCGGGAAACCGATCGGTCAGACTCTCCCAGGTCGCGCCGTCGTCGCGCGTCGTCCAGACGTTGCCGTCATCGGTCCCCGCGTAGAGCAGTCCGGCTCTCAGCGGCGACTCAGCCAGCGCCACGGTGTAGCCGAACGATTCCGTATACGTCGTCTCGAGGTTCACGCCGCCCGTCAGATGCTGTGACGTGTCGATCTTCGCGTAGAGTTTCTTCGTCAGGTCCGGCGAGATGGGCGTCATCTGGTCGCCGTGTTGCACGGACTGGAGCACACGACTTCCGCCCCAGTACACGACGCCCGGCCTGTGCGCCGACACGACGAGCCCCGCATCCCAACCGAAACGGATGTCGAGATCGAGCGAATCCTGTCGCTGCCTGGCGCGCATCGCGGCGATCGCGGTGAGCGCCGCCGGCGAGGTCGGAGTCAGTGGATCACCGCGCACCGTGGCGATGGAATCCTCCCACGCCTGATAGCGGGCTTCCCAGTGCGGCCGACGCACTGTCCTCGCGTCACTGGTACCCAGATTCAGGCGCGTGATCAGCGCACTGCTCGACTCCGTGAACCAGACCTGCGGATCGAATGGATCGGGGACGGCATAGGCCATGTCCCCGCCCTGCACCAATGACCAGTCGGCGTTCGTGGTCGTGCCGCCCTTTCGACGGCTCGGCCCGCAGTGCACACCGTTGTCCTGCCCGCCGGCACAGACGTTGTAGGGAATCGCGTTATCGAGCCCGACATGATAGAACTGGCTCACCGGCAGATTCATCGGGGAGAGGAAGGTCCCCCCTTTGTCGAACGTGATCGAGAA
Source organism: uncultured Gemmatimonadota bacterium (assembly GCA_903876745.1). Classification (GTDB taxonomy): domain Bacteria; phylum Gemmatimonadota; class Gemmatimonadetes; order Gemmatimonadales; family Gemmatimonadaceae; genus Fen-1231. The sequence goes on along the minus strand of CAIRBD010000326.1, from coordinate 1,111 downwards.
GCCGCCATCGCCGGCGATCGCCCACCGCTCGGGATCACTGGGATCGATCCAGATGCCGTGCGTGTCCGAGTGCACGCCCTCCGCGGCCACGCGGGAGGTCTTGCCCCCATCCGTCGACAGCTGCAGCGGACTCGACGAGAAGTAGATACGGTCGCTGTCACGCGGATCGACGCGCACCTGCGAGTAGTAGAACGGCCGATCGTTGTAGTCGCTCGTCTTCGTCCAGGTACGCCCCGCGTCGGCCGAACGGTAGAGTCCGCTGTTCGGCGCGTGATACTCGGGCACGTAGGTCTTGTCCGGCGTCGGCCGGCCCGCCTCCGTGAGGGCATACACGACGTCCGGGTTGCTCGGCGCGAGCGCCAGTCCGATACGCCCCTTCACTCCGGTGGGAAATCCTGCGCCGACGATCTCCGTCCACGTCCGGCCGCCATCGACGGTCTTCCAGAGCCCAGACCCGGGGCCGCCGCTCTCGAGAGAGTAGGCCGTCCGCCGGACCTGCCAGCTCGCCGCGTACAGCACGTCGGGGTTCCGTGGATCCATGACGACATCCACGAAGCCCGTGCGGTCGTCGATGAACTTGCTGAGCGCCCACGTCTTCCCGCCGTCCGTCGTCTTGTAGAGTCCGCGTGCCGCGTTGCGGCCGTACAGGGCGCCAAGGGCCGCCACGTACACGATGTTGGGGTCCCGCGGATGCACGACGATGCGTCCGATGCGCTCCGATCGCACGAGTCCCATCAGACGCCACGTCGTGCCACCGTCCGTCGACTTGAACACGCCACCACCCGGCTCCGACGGGTAGCGCACGTTCGGCTCGCCAGATCCGGCCCAGATCACCTGCGTGTCGGCGGGCGCGATGGCGAGCGCGCCCATCGACGCGATGCGCTGGTCGTCGAAGACGGGACGCCAGGTGACCCCGTTGTTGCCCGACTTCCACACACCGCCCGCCGCGGCGGCGATGAAGAACGTCTTGGAAGGCCCGGGGATGCCGACGACGTCCGAGAGCCGCCCGCTGCTGAGTGCGGGACCGATCGTGCGCCACCGAGCGGCGGCGACGACGAGCGGGTCGGCGACTTGCGCCGTCGCCGTGGCGCCACCGCCGGCCAGCGCGACG